>CANQME010000019.1 GCA_947624815.1 uncultured Lachnospiraceae bacterium
GGAACACTATGACTCCGGCGGACCGGAGATGTTGATTCCTGTGAGGAATAAGTGTTGCTTCTATATAAACTATATCTGGGTTCGAATCATTCTGCGGATCTTCATCCGCTTTCATACCGGATCCGCGTCCGTACTCCGTCCGCGTCTCCGGCGCTGCCTGCCTTCGTCTTACTTCGTCTTCATCTTGATGTCGATGTACACGCCGGCGGGCATCTCAAGCCTTGACAGAGCTTCCACCGTCTTCTGGTTCGGAGCGGTGATATCGATCAGTCTCTTGTGCGTTCTCTGCTCGAACTGCTCGCGGGAGTCCTTATACTTGTGGACTGCGCGCAGGATCGTAACCACCTCTCTCTTGGTGGGCAGCGGCACCGGCCCGCTCACCTGAGATCCCGTCTTCTTCACGGTCTCGATGATCTTCGCAGCCGACTGATCGACCAGCTTGTGGTCATAAGCCTTAAGTGTGATCCTCATTACCTGACTTGCCATAAAAAAAGTCGCCTCCTTTTCGCACTTGTTTGACTAAGTACGACAAGCGGTGACTGTACACGCTTCCGGGTGTGTCGCGGATCCCAAGGGAACCGCCACCCGCTTTCTACACTCTTGCCTGCAGAAACTACTGTCTGTACAGTGACTTGTCGCCAGTTTTCGCAACTTGACATTCGCTCCACGGAAAACCTGCCTCGCCTCGCGACGGGCAGCAACCTCTCGCTTCATCGCTATCATGCCACAGCCTTGTGAGTATACCATACTTTATTGGTAAATGCAAGAGCTTTTTTTAAATTAATCGTTACCTTCCTGACCGGGTTCTTCCGGGCCGCCGTCTTCTCCGGGCACTGCGCTGTCAATCAGCCGGATCAGCTCCAGAGCGCTGCGGAAATACACATGCTCATTCGTCTCCGCCCGGACAATCTCGCCCTGCCAGCTGTGATTCTGCCGGCACAGGATCCTCACCAGGAATGTTCCCTGCTCCCCGTTCCGCTTCTCTCCGTCCTGTTCATGCTCCGGCAGGACGGTCCAGGATCTTTCGTCCATCTTCTTCATCCTTCCCTCCATCAGACAACCGCACCCTGCATGCCGGTCTGCTGCTCCCCCTTCACGGCTTTGGCATCCGTACCGGAAAGCGGCGCAGACTGGGCGAATTCCAGCGTCCGCAGCATCAGCAGCGCCTGATCCTGCGCCTGCGCGTCAAGAGACAGAAACAGAGAATTGAACTCCTTTAAATTCTTCGTGTGCTGTCCTTTCTGTGTCATTCACTCATCACCAATCCTTTCGGGAGTATACAACACATTTTATCATAGGATATACGGCTTGTCAACACTTCACCCTGTCTGACATGTGTTGACAGCACCGTTTTTGTGTTGTATGATAAGCGTATCGTAAAAGAAAAGGAGATAGTTACCATTGCTTAATCGACTCAAAGAAGCAAGAAAAGCCCTTCATCTGTCGCAGAGGGAATTCGGCGAACGGCTCGGCGTGAGCCGCGATGTCATCAGCAATATCGAATACGGACGGGTACCTCCGAAGGATCTGCTTCTTAAGCACATCTGTGAAGTATATAATATACGGGAAGAATGGCTGCGAACCGGCGAAGGGCCGATGTTTGACACTTCGCCCAAGGCAAGCCGGAAGCTGGACGAGGCCATTTCCATTTTCCAGTCTCTGCGTCCGGAGTTTCAGGAATACGCCCTGACGCAGATCCGCCACCTGGCCGAGCTCCAGGATAAGGCACCTCTCTGACCGCCGTCTGCGCGGCTCTCAGTCCATAAGAAAATTCAGGGGAACGGATCGTTCTGGGATCCGTTCCCCTTTCGCAATTCATGCTCCGACGCTTTCCGTGCGCCTGTCTTTATCAGTCTTCTTCCTCGTCCTTCTTCAGGCCCAGGATACCGAACGCTCCCATCATTCCCAGAGCCACGAGCCCGAACAGCGCCGTCGCGCCGATCGGCCTGTCGTCGCCGGTCATCGGGGCAAGGAACGCCAGCGGTACATCGCCGTCCTCGATATTCTCCAGGTTGCTGAGACTTCCGAGCGGCGTCGGGTCATCCGATATCGTCACGATGTCCGGTATTCCGGGCGCCTGCGGTACCGAATTATCCGGGATACTGAGTCCGGGCCGGTTCGGCGTCGTGTTTCCTGTCGGCCTGCCGGGCGTGGTGCCTCCGGTCGGCCGCCCCGGCGAGGTGGTCTCTTCAGGAGCTGTACTCTCCTCCGGTGCGGTACTCTCTTCCGGTGACGTAGTTTCCTCCGGTGCTGTGGTTTCTTCAGGCGACGTAGTTTCTTCCGGTGACGTGGTTTCCTCCGGCTGCTCTTTGTAATTCTCGTATTCAACAACCGCCGTTCCTTTTTCAGAGATCGTTCCCTCAGCCGAATCCGAAGTCCGCCCGTTCACAGTCGTTCTGTAGTCGTCCAGGTTCGCTTCTTCCTCGGTCACGCTGTACCGCGTTCCCGCCGGCAGATTATGGATTGTGATCTTCTGACCATGCCGCAGTGTAATCTCAAGGACGCCGCCTGTCATGGTTCCGTCCGCAGGCGCTTCCACGCCTTCCACTATGCTCTCGCCTTCGTACTCATAAGTTCCTGCCAGAGGCTCGCCCTTCAGATTCGTAAACGTCACGGTGAAGTTGAACGCTCTCGTCCTCTCTCCGCGGTTGCCGCTTACGGTCTTGCTGATGGACAGATCGCCAGGGCCATGGTACTCATTCTCAAATTCCGCCCAGGTATTAGAGGTTACGGAATCCTCGCCGTCGCGCTCGTAGCTGTGGCTCTTAACCACCAGATGTCCGTCCTCGTCCTCAACTACCACTGTCAATGTCCAGGTCCTGTCGTCATCTACCCAGAACGGGCTGTTGCTGCTGGTCTCTTTGACCTTGAAGGTGTAGGTTCCGGCCTTCTTGAAGGTGATTCCGCCGAAGCTTCCGGTTCCTGCTCCGTTCACTGATACATGACGTCCGCTGTCGCCTTCTGCAAATTCAAAACCTTCCGTATCATTTCCCTCACCGCTTTCCAGGGTGAAGTTGAACTGTTCTTCCTCTAGCGGGTTGCCCACAATGGTCTTCTTGACCCACGGAGCATATTCCGTGGCCGTTACTTCATAATCGTTGGTAAATGTGGCCTCGTCTTCCGCGCTTGTCGTCGCCTCTCCGTCCGCCTTTGTGTATCTATGGCTGACAACTTGCAGTTGGCCTTCTGTATCCTCAATTACAACTTCCAGATCCCAGACTGCCTTGTCATAGGTATATCCTGGGGTTTCACCCATGTCTTCCGAAATCAGGAATTTGTAGGTTCCAGGCTCAGTGAACTTAATTTCATCAAATTTTACTCTATTCTCGCCAGTTACCGTCACTGTAGGATTCTCGGGCATTTCCAGTCCACCAGTCAATGACAGCGCATATGCCGGAGGTGCATATCCATTCTCTACGATCCTAAACGTAAACTCCTTCTCCTTCGGCCTGTTTTCGCCAGTAAAGGTCTTACTAACCCTGGGCTCGTAGGACGTCGGCTCCTGCTCGTATCCATTCGTGAATATCGCCATTTCGCCAGAAGACTTCGGATTCTTTTCGACAACCTGAGTATAAGAGGTCGTGTTCACCAGCAACTGGTTCCCCTTATCAATCACCTCTACCGTCAGCTTCCATGCTGCTGTATCATACTTATAACCGGGCTTATTTTCATCCTCCTCACGGATCGTAAACTCGTAGGTTCCTGCCTCATTGAAGGTGATATCGGCAAAGGATGCGATTCCGGCGCCTGTGACTGTAACCTTCTTCGCGGTGGCTTCCTCGCTGAATGTAATATTGTCGCCGTAGTTATCAGCAGCCTCCAGCTTAAATGTGAACTCCTCCTCCGTCGGCCTTGCCGCCGCCTCACGGGCAAACTCCTTGTTCACCTTCGGCGCATACTTTACGGATTCCACATCATAATCGTTGACAAATCTCGCGCCTTCCTCGGCAGGAACATCTGCAGAATCAACCGCTTCGCCATTTTCAAGATGGTTATACTTCTTGCTCTCTACTACCAGCGTGCCGTTCTGATCTGCTACTTCCACAACCACTTTCCAGGTACTGCTGTCATAGGTATATCCGGGCAGCTGATTCCCTGTCTCTGCCTCGAAGCCGGTCATCTCATCGATCTCGAAAATGTAGGTTCCGGGCTTGGTGAACTTGATCGGATCGAAATCCACCTCTCCCAGCTTACCGGGTTCTCCGGATCCGGTGACCGATACCGTCTGCTTCTCCGGAAGCACCGCCCCATTCCGCGCTGTCGAATCGATCAACGCCATCCTGAAGTTGAATGTAGCCGTATTTGCCTCAGGTCTCACAGAACCGGTCACATATTTGGTGACGTGAAGCTGCGTCTCCGTCGGGATCACATGATACTCATTGTAGAACGATGCAAACAGGACATGATTCGTGTCATACATCGGATCCATGCTGTTCTCCGGACCCACGTTCTGCGTCTTAGTCCCGGCCTGTTTCGTGTAAGCTACATTCGATACCGCCAGCTGGCCGTTGATGTCTACTACGGTGACCTCCACATTCCAGGTCGTATCGTCGTAAAGATAGCCCATGGAACCGCCTTCATCGACCTCTTTGATCTTAAAGTTATAGGTTCCTGCCTTGGTGAACTCGATCGGCGCAAACTTGCCGCGTCCCACTCCTGTTACCGTGGCCGTCGCCGGATCCGGGATCACAACGCCGCTATCCGTAAGGACGCCGTTCGGATACCAGAAGCCAGGCTCCAGGGTAAAGGTATAGATTCTGTCCTCCGGCGGCAACGACTCGCCGGAAATCAGCTTCATCACTTCGGGCGCGTAGGTGGTAGGAGCCGGCTTGTATTCATTGACAAACTGCGCTGCCACAATGGCGCCATCCTGGAAGGTCACCGGCTGCCCATCTTTTTCATAGACAGCGCTCGCCACCTCCAGCTTGCTGTTATTGTCCACAACCTCAACCGTCAGAGTCCAGGAACTCGAGTCATAGGTATATCCCGGCGCACCGGTATTCTCTTCCTCAATGATAAACCTGTAAGTTCCAGCTTCTTCGAACGTAACCGGATAGAAGAAACCTTCGGATATCTTGTAGTCCGGCAGTCCATAGGCACCAATCGAATCTACGCCGTTCTTCACATGCTCGTTCCACTTCACACCCTCAGGATTTTTCTCATCTTCCTTCAGAGTGAACTGGAAGTACTTACGACCCGGAACAACCTCACCGGTCACCTGCTTCGTTGCTTTCGGCTGGTAAGTGGTTGGCGTCACATGATACTCATTTTCAAAGGTCGGAATCTGGTCTTCTCCGGTGAGCTTATCGACCTCCTTCTCGTCTTCCGTCTTTGTATAAGTCACGGACGTCTTCACCAGTTTGCCGTCCTGATCCTTGACCACGATCTTCAGCGTCCATACTGCATTCGAGTAGGTCACGCCCGGCACTCTGTCCGCTTCCTCCGGCGCGTCTTCGCTGATCACAAATACATACGTTCCAGCCTTCGTGAACTGAAGTTCTCCGAATGTAGCCGTTCCTTCTCTGTCCACGTAAGTCGACAGACTGTCTCGAGCGATACCGGCATTGTCTGCCAGTACTGCAACACCATCCGAATTGTCGAGATCCTGTGTCAGGGTGAAATCAAACCTCATATCACGATTCGGACGCTGGTTGCTGTCTTCCGTGAACGCCTTCTCTACCTTGGGCACATACGTCGTAATATCTGCCTGATAACGGTTTGTGAAGGTAATGCTCAGCGGATTCAGCTTATCAACATCTTTGTCCGTGTAATCAAAAGCGCCCGATATTGCTTCTCCGATCCTTCTCTGTCCGCGCACGGAAGCGACCTTCAGTGTTCCGTTTTCGCCGTCCGTCACGACCACAGTGATATACCAGATTCCATCGTCATAACTATAACCAGGAATCGTGCCCTGTACTTCCTTCATCACAAATTCATAGGTTCCGGCTTTCCCAAAGGTGACGCTGCCGAATCCAGTTTCACCAGACAGTTTGCCATTCAAGTATGTCAGCTCTACCTGATGCAAACCACTGGTAACAACCGCATCGTCGGCATACTCTTCGGCCGGGGAAAGCTCGAAGTTGAATTTAGCCTCAACGTCTTTCGGTGCATTGCCAAAAACTTCTTTTTTCACTGCGAAAGGAAGAATCACGTCACCGGCCTTATATTCATTTACAAATACAACGCCATCCGTTACATCGGACGAAGTCGCTTTCTCAACCGCATAGGTGGCGGATTTCACTTCCAGTTTCGTTCCTGCTGCCTTTTCGTCGACCACAACCGTCCAGAGACCTACCTTCTCATCGAACGTATAACCGTGATAGCCCTTCTTATCCTCCGTGATCTTAAACGTATATGTTCCGGGCTGGTTGAACTGAACCCACTTATTACCGAAGCTAATTTCGCCTTTTCCGGTAACTGATCCGGTCAGCGATTCAAACGGCGTATCCGAACCTTCCATGGAGACACCACCGGTTGGAGGATTATTCGTTTCATCAAGAACCATTGTAAATGTGAATTCTTTTTTCTCTGCAAGCTCATCCACATTCTTCAGTTCTATACGCTTAAATGCTCTCGGAAGCGCAAATGTCGGTTCCGTATATTTGTTCGTGAATACTGCTGCATCAGGATTCGTCTGTGTCTCTTCCCCGACTGTTTTCGTATAAGTATGATTCTCTGTCAGTTTACCGGGATCGTCTTGCTTATGAGAGACGGTCACTGTCAATGTCCACACAGCATTATCATACTCCACATTCAGAGAAGAGCCCTTTATTTCTTTAATAGAAAATGTATAGGTTCCCTCTTTGGTGAATTCCATTTCATCAAACAGCACCTCTTTGGAATTCGTGTCACCTAAATCACTTATGCTTAAAGTTTTTTCAACCGGATCTGGAAGTATATAATCTACCCCTTCTGGAGTCCCGGTTTGACTAATCTCAAACGTATAATCCTTTGCTGAGTACTTATCAGAGTTTCCTTTTACAGTTTTGGTTGCCTTTGGCTGATACTTCACAGGTGCATAATTAGCAAAAGCGAAACTTTGACCTTCTACAGTCTCCTCCGGATTTAAATCATTTCCGTACCTGCCCGCTATCTTTGTAATAGTTATATTCTCTGCACTGTAACTATTTGTTGTGTAGGTAACCGTAATTTCTTTAAATCCCAAGCTGTCTTCACCATTATTATTCGTCGTATGTTTCAAAGTAACTGTTTCAGTATTAGAATCGTTTCTCAGCTTTACATCCACTCTATACAGCGTCTTATCATATATTATATCAGCACCAGAAGCAGGAATAGCTTCCCGCAAATAAAACGTAATAGACTCCTTATCCTCGTTCAAATACTGACTGATTTTCTGATACTCGTTAAAAGTGAATGTAATAATTCCATCTGCCCCATTTTTTGCTGTCGCGGCTACGGTTTTCTTATCGCGATACAGCAGTTCGAAAGTATACGCATTTGCTGCCGGAGCAATTCCATTCATGGTCTTATTGCCACTCAATGTCAGATTCAGTTTATCAATTACAACTTCCGAATTCTCGCTAGAACCAAAGTAAAGTCCGCCATTGCAACCGATACCACCGCCGTGTACAGTCGAAGTATTGCCTGAAATCATCACTCCTACTGGAACTTTGTTTTTCGAATCCTGCGAAGGTGCAGCTGTAAGAGCTACATTCGTTTTCTCGTAGTTTAATACCTCAGTATCTCCTATTTTTCTATTCTCCGCTTTAGTTTTAACAGTATATTGTGCTGATCCTCCTCCGGCCATATAGTTACTGATGATACAGGAACCTGCCGTATAAAAATCCATAGAATTTTCGCCTGTAATTCCTGCCGCTTTCGCAGCTCTATACCCATCAATTATTTCGTTTACTCCACCAGCACCCTTTTTTCCATGTACTTGAGTGTTTTTTTCACCTTTAGCTTCATTATCATAAAGTGCAGCACCATCTGTTGCTACTAAAGACATTTCTCCATGGCAACATCCAGCGATACCGCCTCCAAATCCATAAGCCGTATTATCTGTAATCGTAGCATTGATTAACGTCGCTATGCCACCATTGTTGATGTATAGTCCACCACCGCCCAGATCTGTTTGAGAATTACATGTGTTATTCTGAATCGTGCCGCCAGAAATAGTTGCGATGCCCCAGACAAAAATTCCACCGCCCTCACCGGCAAATTTGTCCTTGCCTAAATCATCGGTACTATTGAATTCAACACTACCACCCGCCATAGTAAAATTACTATTACCGGTCTTTATGTATGCTGTATATGGTTTATCGTTCTTATCTGTTTTCTGTTCAGTCCTCCACTGAATACCCACCATGATGCCGCCGCCCCGATGAGCAGTATTCCCAGAAATGGTTCCCTTTATCAGATTGAATGTTCCTTCCTCGACATAGACGCCGCCACCAACACGGAATTTATGATCGCCCCTTGGTTCCATCTCTTCGTGCATTATTTCCGTTCCAGTACCACCGGTGACAGTAATATTACCATTCATCGTGACATTAGCGTTGCCAGTAATAAATATAACACTGGTATTTCTACCAGTAGCATCAATTGTACCATTGCCCTCAATGGTTACAGTGCCACCATCTATAACAATGTTTCCTTTCCATACTCCGGCATTAATTGTTTCATCCAAAATCAGAGTACCGCTTTCATTAGTAAGGGTCAGCAAACCCTCCTTGCAAGGTCTTGCCGTATCGCTGCCACTGGGTTTGAACGATAATGCCGTTTCATCCGCATCAATCAACTTCGGCCCCACATACTTCACGCACACGACCCAAGTCAGCACGGTTCCATGCTCCAGGGTTTTCTTCAGGCCCTTCTCAGGCGCTTCGGGATCGTCGTCCGCGGGTGCCTTCATGGTTGCGTTGCCGCTTGTAGCAGGTGCCGGGAGCGTCTCGAGCTCGTCTGTATCATCCGGGTCCGCCTCATCCTCAGGATCATCCTGCTGAGCCTTGGTCTCCGATGCTTTGCCGGACTCCGCCTCGGTCTCCTTAACCGCTTCGGTGCTTTCCTCTGCTGCTGTCAGCTTATCCTCCGGGATCTCAATACGGGCAAGACCTGCCAGGGGCACCTCTCCTCCCAGGATCAGCTCAATGCCGTTGCCGGAAGCTTCGCTTTCGGTTTCTTCCGTTTCAGGCGCAACAGTGCTGGCCTCCGTGTTGTCGGACGCCTCGCTCTCTTCTGCGGTCTCCTTGCTCTCGTTTTCGGTCTCTTTGCTTTCCGTTTCTTCGTTCTCGGCCTCCTCGCCGTTCACGGCCTCCGTCTTGCCGGAGGTTTCATCATTTTCAGAGTTTTCCGCGGTAGCCTCGGTCTGATCCTTACCGGTCTCGGTCTCCATCTCTTCGGAGGTCTCGCTGCTTTCAGCGTCTTCTTCCGGGTTATCAGCCTGCTCAGGATCAGATTCCGTCTCTGCCTTGTCGGCGGTTTCAACGCTTTCCTTGCTCTCTCCGACAGTTCCTGTCTGTCCGACAACTTCATTTACGTCCTTGATGATCTCAGGAGCTGTGGACCAGAATTCTTCTTCCGTCGCGAAATCAGCATCTGCAGGCGTTGCAAGTCCTGCCTCGCCCTTCGCAGATACGACAAGATCCTCACCCTCATAGGTGAACGTCACATTGACGATACCCTCGTCCTTGACCAGAGCGGTGCCGTCCGGGTAAACCTCCATGACGTCATCGTTGTCGCCTTCCCAGGTTCCGGGAAGGTCCATATCCAGCTTGCCGTACTCCTCAAGGTATTTTGGGGACAACAAAAGAGCCTGGCCCAGCGTATTGTCGGTCTCCTTGCCGTCGTACATATACTGGAGCCATTTGCCGGTCCATGCTATCCCGGATTCCTCGTCCTCGGCGTCCTTATCTTCCACTTCCGCGTTCTTGGTCTCCTCGCCGTCGGTTTCTTCCTCTACCGGCTCAGGCCAGATATCGACATGGAAATCGTACTCCTGCTCGTCTTCTCCGTCTTCGCTCTCTCCGACCCCCATCTGATCCAGCATTTCCATCTGGTCGTCCGAACCATCGTCCCCGCCCATTATGATATTGAGCGCATACACCGTCTGTACATTGGCGGCGATGTTCGAAAACACCAGAACGAATGCAAGCAAACCGGCAAGAACACGCGATTTTCTCTTCGTCATTCTTAACATCTTCATCCTCTCCTTCATAATTATTCTCCTCCTGAGATCATCCTATATACCCTTCGCCGAAGCTTCCACCCTCCGGCGTCCACAAATAGCGGGATACCCCCCTACTATTGGTTTTATTATACAGAGGAGGGTATCCTGCAAAGTGTCTCGCTTCCGCATCAAAATGTATTTTATTATCTTTTTATTTCTTCTGGTTTCGATTTCCCGAACGGCACTTGTCAGGGGCCGGCTTATCTGGTACAATCGGCTCGAACGCAGTCCGTTTATTCATAGCTTTCGCCCGGAATTTCTCCGGCGGACCCACACATTTTTTACGCAAAATGAATGGCAGGAGGAGTATTTTACATGGGAAAACTGAACCTTGAAGTCAATGATTTTCTCCGCCGGAGGGAGATCTTCGCCGATCTGATGAACGGCTCTCTCTTTCACGGCAAACAGGCGCTGCGCCCCGACGAGCTGGAACCGGTTCCGGTACAGAGCGGCATACTCGCCGTAGATCCCGGTGGGCATGCGAAAGCCGTCGAACGGACAGGAGACGTCCGCATGTGCGCCAGGCACGCCGACTATTCCGTTATTTACGCCAATGAGACCCAGAACAGGACGCATTACGCCATGCCCGTCCGGGATATGCTTTACAGCGCCCTGGAATACACGAGGCAGCTCCGGGACCTGGAGAAAGCGCATCGGGCCTCCGGCAGCCTGCCGGACCGGAACGAGTTCCTGTCGGGAATCCGGAAGGACGACCGGATCCGGCCGGTAGTCTGTACTGTTCTCTATCTCGGCGACGACTGGGAAGGCTGTTTAAGCCTTCACGAACTTCTGGATATCGACTGGGAGGATGAGGACGCGCAGTTTCTGCGCGGCTGCATCCCTGACTACCGCATTAACCTGATTCCCGTCAGGGCTGTCGAGCATCCGGAATATTACCGGACGTGTTTACAGGAGATTTTCACTATGGTAAGATATAGAAAACAGAAGAAGGAGCTCCGCGATTATGTGGAGAAGCACCGCGACGCCTTTCGCCGGATGGACAGCGTGGAGATGTCGGCGACGCTGGCGATGCTGGGTGCCTCGAAAAAGATGGTGGAACTGATGGAAGAAAAGAATGAGAAGGAAGGGAGCGGATACGATTTGTGTGAAGCGATTCAGGAAATGATCAATGATGGCGTGGAGCAGGGGATCACGATTGGGGAAGAACGCGGTATCGCTATCGGCGAAGAACGCGGCATCGCCATCGGCGAGGAACGCGGTATCGCTATCGGCGAGGAACGCGGCATCGCCATCGGCGAAGAGCGTCTCTGCGCGCTCTGCGAGCATCTGATGTCGGCCGGGCGGATGGACGACCTGAACAGAGCCGTGTCCGACCAGCCGTTCCGGCAGAAGCTTTATGATGAATTCGGAATTGTATAGATTACTTACAGAACGGTTCCGTTGATGGCTGTCTCCAGCTCCTGGGTCATGGCGGCGTGGTACCAGAGCTCGCCGCCCCCGTGCGCCATCTCATGGTAGGTGCGCTCGATCCGGGCGAAGACGATGCCGCAGTCTTCCTTATTGATGTCTGTCAGCATCAGAATGAAATGACGGTTGCCGTAGCGGGTGTAGGTGTCGCCCCTGCGCAGTGAATGGCCGATGGCTTCCTTCAGGATATCCATCTGATTCGGCGCGCTGCCGCGGCTGCCGCGTGTCAGGGTCAGGAAGAGAAGCATGGCCCGGGGATCGTGGCGCCTGCGGTTGCGCACCAGAACGCGGCAATGGTCGATAAAGCTGGGATAGGTGCAATAGTAAGCGCCCGAGACGTCGTCCTTCTCGAAGATCGTCTTGATGATATTGCCCTCGCGCCCCATGAAAATGGTATCCATGGTCTTCAGTCCCGTCAGGGACCGGCTCTCCCGGCGGTGCTGGGCGCCGCGCAGTCTGATCTCCTCGAAGCAGCGCTGCATCTCCTCCGTGGGAGGATTGCCCATATCGCGGGCGTACATCTCCATCGTCTGGTTATAGATCTCCAGAGCCTCTTCATAGCGGTACATCTCCAGATTGCAGCGGATCTGCTTCACCTGCCAGTCCTCATAAGGATAGATCGCCGCCGCCCGGGTATAGAGACCCAAAAGCTTCATGAAATCATTATTCTTGCGGTATTCCCGTTCGAGCTCCTCGATCGTTTTGGCATAGAGGGATTTATAATAGAGATTCATCTCGAAAATCCACTGGAAGGAGATGTTCATGGGAAGCAGCTCTCCCACATAGAGCCGGTTGGCCTTCTCGTAGCAGGCGATGCGCTCCGCGCCTTCCGGGCATTCTTCCGCCTGGGCCACCGTCTCGGCGAAACGTCTTACATCCGTCTCCACCGGAAAGCTGCTGACGAAACGGCAGATGCCTGCGGTAATTTTTACATAGTTCTCCGCGGGCAGGCCGGCGTCAACCAGAATGCCCTTCAGGCGGTAGATCACATTATTCAGATTTCGGTTCCGGCTGACCGCGTCCAGGCCCTCGTCCCATCCATAGAGATTATCGATCAGTTCACTCTTAGCAATGCCGTCGGGCCCTGCTACCAGAAGCATCTGGAACAGTCGGGCTGCTTTCGAGCTGTCGATCTTCTTAAGCAGAACCGGTCGTTCGCCGTAGCGTATGGCAAAACCGCCAAACATCTGTACCTGCAGGGTGTCCATTTCATCTTCTCCGGTAGAGTTTAAGACTACTTTTAATCATACATCCGCAGGTTTTATGTTGTCAACACTAAATTGCTTTATTCCTGTGTTATATACGAAAATGCGTGTTTTTTGTGTTCTACATCCGGGCGCTGCCACGCCCCTTCCGGCAGCTACGCGTAGCTGTGGATTCCCGGAATAAATGTGTTCACTCCGATATAGGTGAACAGCACGCAGATAAATCCGATCACCGCGAACCACGCGGCCCGGCGGCCGCGCCAGCCTTTGTTCAGCCGGAGGTGAAGATAGAGGGCGTAAATGATCCAAGTAATCAGCGACCAGGTCTCCTTCGGATCCCAGGACCAGTAGCTGCCCCAGGCGCGCTCGGCCCAGATGGCCCCAGTGATAATGACGAAGGTCAGGAACAGGAAGCCCAGCGACACGGCGCGGTAGCTGATGATATCCAGCCGGTCGTAGTCCGGAATGTTCTTCTTCCAGAAATCATGGTTTTCGCGTCCCTGCTTCAGGAGGAACATCGACGATACGGCGAACGACACGCCGAACGCTCCGTAGGAAATGATGGCGGTGGACACATGGATGCCCAGCCAGTTGCTTCTGAGAGCCGGCATCAGTTCCCGCACCTCCCGGCTCTGCATCGCGGCGTAGCCGATCAGAAGGAAGATCACCGGCGTCACGAAGGTTCCCAGCGCCTGGAAATGATACTTCTTCACGAATACCAGAAAACACAGGCAGATGCCCCAGGCGAAGCTGGTCGCGAACTCGTACTGGTTGGTCAGCGGGAGCCGTCCCGCTCCGATGCCGCGCACGAGAAGGGCCGCCGTGTGCAGCACGAACGCCACGGTGATAACCCATCCGGCGATCCGGGCCGCCTTCTCATTCTTCATGGCGAAGAAGATGAAATACAGCACCATGGACGCCAGATAGAGGACCATGACTGCTGTGAATAATGTGTTTTCAACTGCGAGAAACTGGCTGCTATTCATCGTATACTCTCCTTACTCCTGCTTTCTGACTGTTCTCAGATATTTCCATCCGTATTCTCATTCTTCTGTGCCGGAACCGCTTTTACCGAATACGGATCCGCCTCGCCCGCGACGGGCGCCTTCTGCGCGCCCGGGCCGTCTCCGCCGCTTTTACGGGTGTTTTCTCCGTATTTCGCAAGCTCTTCCATAAAATACGCTCCCGCCTTCCTGCTTCTGCCGGCCAGCGCCCAGGTCCCGTCGGCACGCTGTACCGCCCAGACTTCCTCCGGCGGCAGATAGAAGGCCAGAACCAGCGAGATCATGACCAGGAGCCCGCCTACGGCGGCCACCGGCGTAAACGGGTCGCGCTTGATCTGGATCAGCGTATACTGCTGCGGATCCGTGAACCGGATCCCGTAGTCCTCCACGGTGATCATCTCATCCTCGGTCAGCACGTTCATGCCCAGGATCTGATCGTGATAGTAAAGCGTGTAGAGATAGCCGGGATTGTTAAGCTCCGGCGACGCCGTCATGGGCATACCGTCGGCGCCGCGGACATAATCCGGATAGAAGGCGTTCAGCACCACGGCCAGTCCTTCCATATCCTCGACCAGAGCGTACTCCCCGGCGCAGATCACTCCCTCCTGCAGAAGCTCGCGGTCCTTATAGATCTGCACATTCGCCGCCCAGCCAGTGGAATTCTGATAAAATTTCATCCCGTGAAGGGTCAGGGGATGGTTGACTGAAACGACGCCCGTTCCTTCCTCCGCAGCTGCCCCGCTCGCCCCGGCGCGCGACACCGTCAAAGCCGACTTATACTGCTCTACCGTATCGTCTTCCCGGAGTTTCACCTGGAAATCGTCGATCCGCAGCTCGTAACCGGTATCCCCGATCGGTTTTACCTGACCGGGAACGCCGTAGACCGAATACTGAACCTGGAACATCTGTCCCAGTCCGAAGCCCGCGATCACCACCAGCATTCCCAGATGGCACAGCCATGAGCCCCAGATGCCGAACCGGTGCCGCACTGCATAACGGGTTGAGCAGCCTGCGGGGGCAGGGCCCGGAACCTGCGCAGAAACCGGCGCCGGAGCAGGCACCTGGCCGGACGCTTCGGACGCCTTGCCTCCGCCTGCGCCCGTATTCTCCGGGTCTTCTGCCACCACTACTGCCGCACCCGTCTCCTGCGGCGGCTGCGCAGCGGGTACGACCCCCTGCGTCATGCTATGGAGGCCCAACTGCCGAAGAGGTTCCTCCGGGTCTTCTGCCACCACTACCGCCGCACCCGTCTCCTGCGGCGGCTGCGTAGCGGATACGACGCCCCGCGTCACATTATGGAAGCCCAGCTGCCGGAACAGCTCCTCCGGGTCTTCCGCCGTCACCGCAGCCGGGACGCCGTCCCAGCCGGCGATCCGGCCCGCCGCGGTAAAGCCTTCCTTCATCCGCCTCATCAGCACCGGGAAGCGCAGCACGCTGCATAACAGCAGGTTAAGGCACAGAAACAGGGTCAGCCCCACGAACCACCAGCAGTGGAACACGTCGTCCAGCCGGAACAGCAGAATAGCCCCCGCCAGGGATTCCGGATAATTCGCCGTATAGTAAGCCGCCGTCTGTCCCTGTGGGACGAGGCTGCCCAGCGTACAGGCCAGCGCCAGTATCACCAGCAGGATGACCGCGCATTTCATCGAGCGCAGGAACCGCCCCGCCTTCTTGAATCGTTCCATCATAATCTCCTCCGCCGTACCGCGATACACAACGAGGGCCGGCAGTCACATCTCCGGCCCTCACATTCCTTCCTGTTCATGCTGTGTGTTCCCTACGCGGGTCTTATCAAAGCCCCAGAAGTCCCATGGCCTCCGCCGTCAGTTCCTCGCACTTGTCCAGGCAGCTTCTGGACAGGGTCGAATTATGGGCGCCCTCGCTGTTCTCCACATAGCAGAAATCCCAGTACCACTGGGCGCTGCGGTACAGCGACCGGATCTCGTTCAGCTGATCCTCGCTCATCTCTCCCGCAGCCACCTCGGCCGCCAGGGCTTCCTTCAACTCAACCAGCTTCTGTCCCAGCTCCGTCTCGCGGCCCGTGATCTCCGTCTGGATCTCCTTCACCTTCGCCGCCAGATCGGTCTCGCCGTGGCACTGCACGCAGGTATCCAGGATCGCCTGGTTGGCCAGCGGGCTCTCCCACTTATGGCTGGTATAGGTCGTCCCCTTCTCGGTCACGACCGCCATATGGCAGTCCGCACAGCTCATTCCGAAGCCCACGTGGACGCTGCCCGCGCCGAGATAGGTCTCAAACTCCGGATGCTGGGCCTTCAGCATGCCCGTTCCGGTGCTCTCCTGCGTCCAGTCGGAGAATCCCATCTCGTCGTAATATGCCAGGATCGCTTCCGGGTCCATGGCCGCCACACTGGTGTAGGGCATCATGGTCTCCTTCGTATCCGGCGCAAAGTAATACTCAATATGACACTGTCCGCAGGACAGCGTGGACGGATCGATGGTATCCATCTCACTGCCCAGGGCGTTCTTCACATAAGAGTGGGTCACGACCAGCTGGCCGCCGTTGCCGGCCTGGTTCTCATGGCAGTTGTAGCAGCTGATGTTCTCCACCATCTGCGCATGGGTCTCATTAAAATCGTACATATAGGCTTCCACGCCCATATCGTTCACCAGCTTGGTGTAATCCGGCGTCTTGCAGGTCAGGCAGTTGGCCAGGGGATGGGGACGTTCCGTCTCCGCCACATCCTCCAGCGTATACGTATGGGCAATCGCGCTCGTGTAGTCCTTCGCGAATCCGAAGCCCTCGTAGAGGGAAACGATGTGCGGATTCTCCTCCGTATAGGCGATCCGGTAATTGTTATCGTCGTTCGCCCGGTAAGAGGCCACGATCTCCGGATAAATGCTCTCCCATTCGTCTGCGGAGATCACGCCGTTGGCCCGCGACGGCGCCGGCGCGTCCACCTGCTTGTAAACGATCACGCCCGCCGGAGCCGGAATGATAGCGGTCAGCGCCTTCTGAAGAGGCGCGGACACCGCGATCACTGCCACAGCCGCTGCCGCCATGACTCCAAGTCCTATGAAATTCTTCCTGTTCGAGTCTGTCTTTCGCATAACATACCCCTCCGAAGGTAGTTTTCCTACTGTCATTCTACACGACGCCGGAGGTAAAGTCAATGTATACACGCATCATTTTCTGTCATATCCCGCGCAACCCGAACAGCCGGTGCAGCCGCCCTTGCAGGCCGAACAGCCGGAGCAGCCCGAACAGCCGGTTTTCCCTGCCTTCAGTTCCTTTCCCTTCCTGATCAGAACCGCAACGACCGCGCCTCCGACCAGCAGTACGATGATAATATCCGCAAGCATCTCATATGCCTCTCTTTCCTGTCTGTTTTCTCTGGCGCGGCCCGGCGGCAGCCAGATGATCCGCCGCGCAGTTTCATTATATACGTACAGCGGGAAAATGTCAATCATTTTGAGAATGATTTTCATTATTTGGAAAAGCAGGGAGTCTCTGCACCGAAAGAGCCGCCCTCTTGCGAGGCGGCTCCTGAATCCTGTTTTCGCTTTATTCCGTGACCGGTTCTTCCTCTTCTTCGGTCTCTTCTTCGATCTCTTCGTCGAAACCGTCGTCCTCCGGTTCCTCCGTGACTTCGGCCTCTTCTGCCGTCGCCTCGTCGGAGGTCTCCGCCGGAAGCTCCTCGTCCGTCTCTTCTTCCTCGCTGACGCTGATCTCGTCGTCGCCGGAAATATCCGTGCTCAGCATCACGGAACGGTAACGCTTCATTCCGGTGCCTGCCGGGATCGGCTTACCGATCAGGACGTTCTCCTTCAGACCGATCAGATGGTCGACGCGGCCGTTGATGGCGGCCTCGGTCAGAACCTTGGTGGTCTCCTGGAAGGACGCGGCGGAAAGGAAGGAATCGGTGGCCAGGGACGCCTTGGTGATGCCCAGCATGACCTGCTTGCCCTGAGCCGGCTCTTTGCCTTCCGCGATCAGATGCTCGTTCATATCCTCGAACTCCAGCACATCCATGGATACGCCGGGGAGCAGCTCGCTGTCGCCGCTTTCCTCTACCCGCACCTTCTTAAGCATCTGCCGGACAATGATCTCGATATGCTTGTCGTTGATCTCCACGCCCTGGAGGCGGTAAACTCTCTGCACCTCGCGGAGCATGTAGTCCTGCACGGCGCGGACGCCCTTGATCCGCAGGATATCGTGGGGATTCACGCTTCCTTCCGTCAGAACGTCGCCGGCCTCGATCTCCTGCCCATCGGCCACGCGCAGGCGGGATCCGTAGGGGATCAGGTAGGTCTTGGAATTGCCGGTTTCGTTGTCCGTGACGACGACTTCGCGCTTCTTCTTGGTATCGCGGATCGCCACCACGCCGGGGATCTCGGTGATGATCGCCAGACCCTTGGGCTTACGGGCCTCGAACAGCTCCTCTACACGGGGAAGACCCTGTGTGATGTCGCCGCCGGCCACGCCGCCGGTATGGAAGGTACGCATGGTCAGCTGGGTACCGGGCTCGCCGATGGACTGAGCCGCGATGATGCCGACCGCCTCGCCTACCTGCACCGGCTGCCCGGTCGCCAGATTGGCGCCGTAGCACTTAGAGCAGACGCCGATGTGGGACTTGCAGGTCAGGACGGTGCGGATCTTCACGCTGTCCCTTCCGGTCCGCTTAAACAGCTTGACGATCGCCGCCGCACGGGCCGGGGTACACATATGGTTTGCCTTCACGATCACTTCCCCGGTATCCGGATCCGTGATGGTCTCGGCGATGAATCTTCCTGTCAGTCTGGACTCCAGGTCCTCGATCGTCTCGGTACCGTCCATGAAAGCCTTGATCTCCATATAGGGGATCTCCTTGCCCTCACAGCAGTCCACCTCGCGGATGATCAGATCCTGGGACACGTCCACCAGACGCCGGGTCAGATATCCGGAGTCGGCGGTACGCAGAGCCGTGTCGGACAGACCCTTGCGGGCGCCGTGTGCGGAGATGAAATACTCCAGAACGTCCAGTCCTTCACGGAAATTGGACTTGATGGGCAGCTCGATGGTGTGTCCTGTCGTATCGGCCATCAGTCCGCGCATGCCGGCCAGCTGCTTGATCTGCTTATCCGAACCACGGGCGCCGGAATCGGCCATCATGAAAATGTTGTTATAGGTGTCCAGTCCGGCCATCAGGTCATGGGTCAGCTGTTCATCCGTCTTCTTCCAGGTCTCGATGACCTCCTTATAGCGCTCGTCCTCAGTGATCAGGCCGCGGCGATAGTTCTTCGCGATCCGGTCCACCGTCTCCTGGGCGTCGGCGATCAGCTTCGGCTTGCTGGCGGGAACGGTCATATCGGAAATGGATACGGTCATGGCGGCCTTCGTGGAATACTTGTATCCGATGGCCTTAATGTCGTCCAGGGTCTCTGCCGTCTGGCTGGCGCCGTGGACGTTGATGACCTTCTCCAGGATCTGCTTGCACTGCTTCTTGCCGACGTGGAAATCCACCTCCAGCTTCAGCTCGTTGCCCGGGATCGAACGGTCCACGAAGCCCAGATCCTGCGGGATGATCTCATTGAAAATGAACCGTCCCACGGTGGACTCGATGATGGCGCTCTTCTGCTCGCCGTTCACCATTCCGGTCACCCTCACCTTCACCTTGGAGTGAAGGGTCACGTAACCGTTCTCATAAGCGAGGATCGCTTCGTTCTTATTCTTGAAGATCATGCCTTCGCCCTTGGCGCCCGGTCTCTCCTGCGTCAGGTAGTAGATACCGAGAACCATATCCTGGGACGGAACCGCCACGGGGCCGCCGTCGGAGGGCTTCAGCAGGTTATTGGGCGACAGAAGCAGGAACCGGCACTCCGCCTGCGCCTCCACGGACAGCGGAAGATGGACTGCCATCTGGTCGCCGTCGAAGTCGGCGTTGAACGCGGTACATACCAGCGGATGCAGCTTGATGGCCTTGCCTTCGACCAGGATCGGCTCAAACGCCTGGATTCCCAGTCTGTGAAGGGTTGGCGCGCGGTTCAGCATGACCGGATGCTCCTTGATGACCTCGTCAAGGACATCCCAAACCTCCGGCTGCAGCCGCTCCACCATCTTCTTCGCGTTCTTGATATTATGGGCGGTGCCGTTGGAGACAAGCTCCTTCATGACGAAGGGCTTGAACAGCTCGATGGCCATCTCCTTGGGCAGGCCGCACTGATAGATCTTAAGCTCGGGTCCGACTACGATAACGGAACGGCCGGAATAGTCCACACGCTTACCCAGAAGGTTCTGGCGGAAGCGTCCCTGCTTGCCCTTAAGCATATCGGAAATGGACTTCAGCGCGCGGTTGCCGGGGCCGGTCACGGGGCGTCCGCGCCTGCCGTTGTCGATCAGGGCGTCCACCGCCTCCTGAAGCATACGCTTTTCGTTGCGGACGATGATGTCCGGCGCGCCCAGCTCCAGAAGTCTGGCCAGCCGGTTATTGCGGTTGATGATCCTGCGGTACAGATCGTTCAGATCGGAGGTGGCGAACCGGCCGCCGTCCAGCTGTACCATCGGGCGGATATCCGGCGGGATCACCGGGATCACGGTCATGATCATCCACTCCGGCTTGTTGCCGGAATTGCGGAAGGCTTCCACGACCTCCAGTCTCTTGATGATCCTGGCCCGCTTCTGTCCGCTGGAATCCTTCAGCTCCTTGCGAAGCTCCTCCGAATCCTTCTCCAGATCGATGGCCTTCAGAAGCTCCAGGATCGCCTCAGCGCCCATTCCCACGCGGAACGCGCCGGCGCCGTATTTCTCCAACTCCTCCCGGTACTCCTTCTCGGAGAGTACCTGCTTGTACTGGAGATGGGTCTCGCCGGGATCCAGTACGATATAGGAGGCAAAATACAGAACCTTCTCCAGCACCCTCGGGGACAGGTCCAGGATCAGACCCATCCGGCTGGGGATGCCCTTAAAATACCAGATATGTGACACCGGAGCCGCCAGCGCAATATGGCCGGTACGCTCGCGGCGGACGCTGGCCTTGGTCACTTCAACGCCGCAACGGTCGCAGATGACGCCTTTGTAGCGGATCTTCTTGTATTTGCCGCAGTGGCACTCCCAGTCCTTGCTGGGCCCGAATATCCTTTCGCAGAACAGTCCTTCCTTCTCAGGCTTCAGTGTCCTGTAATTGATCGTCTCAGGCTTTTTCACCTCTCCGTGAGACCATTCCAGGATCTTCTCCGGAGATGCCAGACCGATCTTGATCGCATCGAATGTCATGGGCTGATAGGTTTCGTTCGTCTCAGGCATGAGTGATACTCCCTTCTATATGATTTTTCGATGGTCATTCTTCTTCATCAAATGCGTCGTCGCCGGGTTCCAGATCGTCATAGGAGTCGTCGTAGTCGTCGTCATCCTCATCGTCCGCATCGGCGTCGTCCCCTTCGTCGGCCACCAGCTCCCCGTCCTTGAATACCTGGGACTGGAATCCGTAGCTTTCGTAGGAATCGTCGCGTCCGTAGGAGCGATCGCCCTCGATGATCGCCCGCAGATCCGTATCGCCGTAATCCAGCGCCTCGCTCAGGATCACTTCCGTATTATCGTCGCGCAGGACGCGCACATCCAGACCCAGGGACTGCAGCTCCTTAAGGAGTACCTTGAAGGACTCGGGGATGCCCGCCTCGGGGATGTTCTCGCCCTTGATGATGGCTTCGTAGGTCTTCACACGGCCCACCACGTCGTCGGACTTCACGGTCAGGATCTCCTGCAGCGTATAGGACGCGCCGTATGCCTCCAGAGCCCACACCTCCATCTCTCCGAAACGCTGGCCGCCGAACTGGGCCTTGCCGCCCAGCGGCTGCTGGGTGACCAGGGAGTATGGGCCGGTGGAACGGGCGTGGATCTTGTCGTCCACCAGGTGATGGAGCTTCAGGTAATGCATGTGGCCGATGGTGACCGGGCTGTCGAAGTATTCGCCGGTACGCCCGTCGCGCAGACGGACCTTGCCGTCGCGGCGGATCGGCACGCCCTTCCAGAGCTCCCGGTGCTCCAGGTGGGAGCCCAGATACTCCATGACGGAGGGATCCAGGGAATCCTTATACTTCTCCTGGAAGTCCTCCCACTCGCCGTTGACATAATCATTGGCCATATCCAGGGCGTCCATGATATCCTTCTCATCGGCGCCGTCGAATACAGGCGTGGAGACGTTGAAGCCCAGGGCCTTGGCTGCCAGGCTCAGGTGGGTCTCCAGAACCTGCCCGATATTCATACGGGAAGGCACGCCCAGCGGGTTCAGTACGATGTCCAGCGGACGTCCGTTGGGCAGGAACGGCATATCCTCCACCGGCAGCACACGGGACACAACGCCCTTGTTGCCGTGGCGTCCGGCCATCTTGTCGCCGACGGAGATCTTCCTCTTCTGGGCAATGTAGATGCGCACGGTCTGGTTCACGCCGGGAGCCAGCTCGTCGCCGTTCTCCCTGGTAAATACCTTCGCGTCCACCACGATGCCGTATGCGCCGTGGGGAACCTTCAGGGAGGTGTCGCGGACCTCGCGGGCTTTCTCGCCGAAGATCGCCCTCAGCAGGCGCTCCTCCGCCGTCAGCTCCGTCTCGCCCTTGGGCGTGACCTTGCCCACCAGGATATCCTGGGCGCGGACCTCGGCGCCGATGCGGATGATTCCGCGCTCGTCCAGATCCTTCAGCGCATCCTCGCCGACGCCCGGAACATCGCGGGTGATCTCCTCCGGACCCAGCTTGGTATCGCGGGCCTCGGCCTCATATTCTTCAATGTGCACCGACGTATAAACGTCGTCCTGCACCAGCTTCTCACTCAGAAGGACCGCGTCCTCGTAGTTATAGCCTTCCCAGGTCATGAATCCGATCAGCGGGTTCTTGCCCAGGGCGATCTCGCCGTTCTGGGTGGACGGACCGTCTGCGATGACCTCTCCGGCCTCCACATGGTCCCCCTTGAAGACGATGGGCTTCTGGTTATAGCAGTTGGACTGGTTGCTTCTCTTAAACTTGGTCAGATGGTAGGTGTCGCGCACGCCGTCCGAATCCCTCTTGATAATGATCTCGTTGGATGCGGAGCGCTCGACGACGCCGGCGTTCCTGGCTACGACGCAGACGCCGGAGTCCACGGCCGCCTTGCCTTCCATGCCGGTGCCTACAACGGGCGCCTCGGTGCTCAGAAGCGGCACCGCCTGGCGCTGCATGTTGGAACCCATCAGCGCACGGTTGGCGTCGTCGTTCTCCAGGAACGGGATCATGGATGTGGCCACGGAGAACACCATCTTCGGGGACACGTCCATCAGATCCACGCTGGACTTCTGGAACGCGGAGGTCTCAGTGCGGTAACGTCCGGAAACGTTGTTGTTCACGAAATGACCTTCCTCGTCCAGCGGCTCGTTGGCCTGCGCCACGACGAAATTATCCTCTTCGTCGGCGGTCAGATAGACCACCTCGTCGGTAACCCTCGGATTCCTCGGATCGCTCTTGTCCACGATCCGGTAGGGCGCCTCCACAAAGCCGTAGATATTCACCCGGGCGTAGGTAGCCAGGGAGTTGATCAGACCGATGTTCGGACCTTCAGGCGTCTCGATGGGGCACATACGTCCGTAATGGGTATAGTGTACGTCGCGGACCTCGAATCCGGCGCGGTCTCTGGACAGACCGCCGGGGCCCAATGCCGACAGACGCCGCTTGTTGGTCAGCTCCGCCAGCGGGTTGTTCTGGTCCATGAACTGGGACAGCTGGGAGCTTCCGAAGAACTCCTTCACCGCCGCGGTCACGGGCTTGATATTGATCAGGGACTGGGGCGTGATGCCGTCCATGTCCTGTGTCGTCATACGTTCGCGCACCACGCGCTCCATGCGGGCAAGACCGATCCGGTACTGGTTCTGCAGAAGCTCGCCCACTGCGCGGATACGGCGGTTGCCCAGATGATCGATGTCATCGGAATTGCCGATCTGCTGCTCCAGGTGCATATTATAGTTAATGGAAGCGAGGATATCCTCCTTCGTGATGTGCTTGGGAACCAGCTCCCGCACATTCCGGCGGAGAACGCGCTTTAACTCTTCCTCGTCGTCTCCATATTCATCCAGGATAGGCTTCAGCACCGGGTAGAATACTAACTCCGTGATCCCGGCCTCGGAGGGCGGGAAGCTCACGTAATTCTCCAGGTTCACCATCATGTTGGAGATGACCTTCACGTTCCGGTCGACGCCCTGAACCCACACATACTTCACGGCGGCGTTCTGGATGGCCTCGCCGGTCTTCTTATCCAGCTCCTGTCCGGCAGTGGCCAGCACCTCGCCGGTGGCGGGATCGATAACGTCCTCCGCCAGCGTGTGTCCCTTTAAGCGGTTGCCGAAGGACAGCTTCTTATTAAACTTGTAACGTCCGACTCTGGCCAGGTCATACCTTCTGGGGTCGAAGAACATGCTGTTGAGCAGGCTCTCGGCGCTGTCCACGGACAGCGGCTCGCCCGGACGGATCTTCTTATATAATTCCAGCAGACCGTCCTGGTAGTTGTCGGAGACGTCCTTGGTGAAGCTGGCCAGAAGCTTGGGCTCCTCGCCGAAAATATCAAGGATCTCCGCGTTGGTCCCGTACCCCAGGGCGCGGATCAGCACCGTGACCGGTACCTTCCGGGTCCGGTCGACCCGGACGTAAAAGACATCGTTGGAATCCGTCTCATACTCGAGCCATGCGCCGCGGTTGGGGATCACCTGACAGGAGTACAGCTCTTTGCCCACCTTATCGCGAGCGACGGTATAGTAGATACCAGGGGAACGGACCAACTGGCTGACGATGACACGCTCGGCGCCGTTGATCACGAAGGAGCCGGTATCGGTCATGAGAGGAAGGTCTCCCATGAAGATCTCGTGCTCGTTGATCTCGTCCTTATCTTTATTACAGAGCCTTACCTTCACCTTCAGCGGGGCCGCATAGGTCGCGTCGCGCTCCTTGCATTCCTCGATGGTGTATTTGATGTCGTCCTTACATAATGTAAAGTCGACAAATTCCAGGCTCAGGTGTCCCGCGAAGTCCGCGATCGGAGAGATGTCTTCGAAAACTTCCTTAAGACCGTCTTCCAGAAACCACTGGTACGAAGTCTTCTGGATTTCGATCAGGTTCGGCATCTCAAGAACTTCCTTCTGTCTCGAGAAGCTCATTCTTTCGCTTTTCCCTGCTTTCACAGGACGCATTCTGCTTTTCTCCATTGACATTTCACCCCTGTTTTCTAATCATTGTCACTGCTGTTTTGGGCACAAAAAACCATTGCACGCATAGGATTCCACAATAGTGCATTTTTCATAGTATCATAGTCGTGTCAACCTGTCAAGGATTTTTTTGGCAGCTTTTTACCGTTTTTTCTTGCTTTTTTCTTACGGGAATGGTATAATCGCGCCATAGTTTATACCCAGTTATTCCTACATATTGGAGGTATACCCCGTGGACACATTTTTTAACGTATTGCTGATCGTTTTCGTCGTCGTAGTCGCCGTGCTTGCCGCTCTGTATTTCCTGGGACGCAGGCTCGAGAAGAAGCAGGTGGAGCAGCAGAACATGCTGGAAGCCGCGGCGCAGTCCGCCTCGATTCTCGTGATCGACAAGAAGAAGATGAAGCTTAAGGACGCGAACCTTCCGAAGGCCGTGATGGATCAGACTCCCAAGTACCTGCAGCGCATGAAGGTGCCGGTCGTCAAGGCCAAGATCGGACCGAAGGTCATGACTCTCCTGGCTGACGGCGATGTCTTTAATATCCTTCCGGTCAAGACGGAAGCCCGGGTCGTGATCAGCGGCATCTACATCACGCAGGTCAAGAGCATCCGCGGCGGCTCCGTTCCCACACCGCCGAAGAAGAAAGGTCTTCTGGAGAAGATCGGACTTAAGAAGAACAAAGCCGCCAAAGATACGGCGGAATCGGATAAGAAGAAGAAATAACAGAATGCAGTAACAGGCGCCCGCCCGGGATGATCCCGGACGGGCGAATTTTATGGAACCGCCCTGCGGCGGCCATATATGTTCTCAGGCCGGACAGACACCGGCGCAGCACTTTTACGAGCCGCCGGGACGCCGATCCCGCATCCGCATCAGCCTGCGGACCGCGGCCGTACCTCCAGCGTAATGTTGCAGTCCGACACATGCTCGTAATTGATATCCAGCGAGTAATCCACATCCACCTTCAGAAGATCTTCTTCCTCCTGCACCTTCACGTCTCCGGTGCGGATCCCGATCATCATCTGGCCGAAGGGCGTCACATAGCAGGACAGGTTCTTCTTGTTCTTCTCGAACACCATCTGGGTGCTGGCCTCGCCCTTCTTGATGATCGCCATCCGGTCCGGCTGGATGCGGATCGTATTCCTGACCGAGCCGGAGCCGTCCTCCAGAAGCTCCTCGTAGATCACGTAATGCCTGCCGTTGCGTCCGAAATAATCTCCGGTGGTCACCATCTCCACCTGCTGGGGACCGTCGTCCGTCATCTGGGCGCCGGATATACTGATCAGAACGCTCTGCGTCATCATTTCCACCCCCGTTTCCCCTGTTCTGCCGGACGCCGCGCGACGCATTGTGCCGCCGTCCGTACTTAATACTTCTCGATATCGATCTTCCTCGTCTCCTTCACCTGCTTCGGCAGGATCGAAGTGGCGAACGCCGTGAATTTCTCTGCCAGATCGCTGACATAGAACTGATACTTCCCCGGCTCGTCTTCCGGCGTTCCCGGTATGCAGTCCAGATCCCGTTCCCGCAGCAGCGCCTTAAGCTCCAGCGCCGTCTCATAGGCGGGATTCACAAGCGTCACGTCGCTGCCCATGATCCGTCCGACCGTGGACCGAAGCAGCGGATAATGGGTACAGCCCAGTACCAGCGTGTCGATGAATTTCCCTTTCAGTTCGCTCAGGTACCGGGATGCGATCTCATCGGTCACGGTATCGTGGAGAAGGCCCTCCTCCACCAGCGGCACGAACAGGGGACACGCCTTGCCGGTCACCTGCACGCCGGGATCCATCTGCTTCATGACCTCCGTATAGATCCCGCTGCCTACGGTTCCCTCCGTACCGATGACGCCGATCTTGCCGTTGCGCGTGGCGTTCACCGCCGTTAAGGCGCCGGCCCGGATCACGCCGATGACCGGCAGGTCGAACTCCTTCTCCACCGTATCCAGGGCATAGGCGCTGGCCGTGTTGCAGGCGATCACGATGGCCTTCACGTTCTTCGTCAGGAGGAACCGGATGATCTGCCGGGAGTAACGGATGACCGTATCCCGCGACTTGCTGCCGTAAGGCACCCGGGCCGTATCGCCGAAATAGACGATCCTCTCGTCGGGCATCTGCCGGATGATCTCCCTCGCCACCGTCAGGCCGCCGACGCCGGAATCGAAGACTCCGATGGGCGCGTTCCTATCCATGGCGGACCTCCCCCGCCTGGCATGCCGCGCCGGCTTCCCGGCGTCCTCTCACAGGAAACGCGGCGTCCCGATACCGTTCCTTCGCGTGGGCGATCAGCTTCTCCACCAGCTGAGGCTTGGAGATCCCCCGAGCCTCCCACAGCATGGGATACATGCTGATGGCCGTGAAGCCGGGCATCGTATTGATCTCGTTGAAGACCACTCCGCCGTTCTCCGTCACGAAGAAATCCACCCTCGCCAGACCGTATCCGTCCACCGCGCGGAAGATCGCCGCGGCATTCTCCCGGACCGTCTCGGCGGCGTTGCCCGGAAGCTGCGGATCCACCACGGTGCGGGATTCGGAATTATAATATTTGGCGTCAAAATCATAGAACTCGGCGGCGGCCAGAATCTCGCCGACGCCGCTTACCTCCACCGGGCTCTGCCCGCCTCCGAAGACGGAGCACTCGATCTCCCGGCCCGCAATGGCCTCCTCGACCAGGATCTTCCGGTCATGCCGGGCGGCCTCCGCAAGCGCCTCCGTCAGCTCCGCGCGGTTCCTCGCCTTGCTGACGCCGCGGGAGGAACCGGCGTTGGACGGTTTGACAAATACCGGATATTCCAGCTTCGCTTCCACCTTATCCGCCGCTGCGTCCATATCCTTCAGCTCTTCCCGCATCACCGGCACATACCCGGCCTGGCGGATCCCCAGACGATCCACAATGACCTTCGTGTATAATTTGTCCATGGAGAGCGCGCTTGCCAGGACGCCGCAGCCCACATAAGGGATCTGCGCCAGCTCCAGAAGCCCCTGGACGGTTCCGTCCTCGCCGTAAAGCCCGTGCAGGACCGGAAATACCACGTCGACAGGGATTTCGACGGCAAGCGACGCCTGCGCCGCACCCGGCACGAAAGCGCCGGCGTTCTTCAGGCACGCGGGCAGCTCCTCCGCCCTTCCGGCCTCCGCCGGGACGCTTACCACGACGCATCTTCTCGTGGCGTCGGGACTCAGGACCGCCGTGATCTTCCCGTCCCTCCATGCCCCGGAACGGATCTCTTCCACTGACTCCGTAAGGACCCACCGTCCCTCCTCGGTAATCCCCAGAAGCAGCAGATTATATCTCTCTTTATCGATCTGGTCAATAACGTTGGCTGCCGACATGCATGACACCACATGTTCCGACGACTGCCCGCCGAACAGCACTGCTATCGTCTCTTTCATAAGTTCTCCTTCCAGCTGAATCCGAATTTGTGATTAATTATACCATAGATGGAAATAATTACAATACAATTATATCCTGACCGGGGAGGTTCAAGAATCATGAAATACAGAAAAGAACTCTATGGAGCGGCCGTCTGTTTCCTGCTGGCGCTTCTGTGCTTTGCCGCCGGACGGCGGTCGGATCAGGAGGCTCTGGCCGAACGCATCGCCCCGCATCTCCTGCGCTTTCATATCCTGGCCGACAGCAATTCCGCCGCGGACCAGGCGATGAAGCTGGAGGTAAGGGATCTGCTGCTCGGCCTGCTGGCGGAAGGCACGGCGGACGCAGACGGTCTCTCCGAAAAGGAGGCGATCTGCCGCTACGTCACGGAGCACCGCCGGGAGCTGGAGAAGGCGGCCGAAGACTATATGGCCGCCAGGGGATACCAGCGGGACGCGGCCGTCTGCATTACGAAGTGCCGGTTTCCTACAAAATGCTACGGCGATATCGTGCTTCCCTGCGGAACCTACGACGCCGTGCAGGTCACGCTGGGGAAAGGGCGGGGGCGCAACTGGTGGTGCCTGCTCTATCCCAGACTCTGCTTCGTCGACGCCTCCCACGCCGCAGTGCCGGAAGAATCCAAAAATGAGCTGCAGAGTCTGGTGGGCGAAGACGATTTCGCCGCCCTGCTTATGCAGGACGGCGTAAAGATCCAGATTCGTTTCCGGCTGCTGGAGCTTCTTGCAGGGCTTTGGCAGCGCGGAGACGGAAGCCTTAACGCGGCCGCGCCGGACAGCGAATCTACTGCTCCGTTTGATCCGACATGATGATCCCGCGGACCGCCCATTCATAGTCCAGGATCGCCTGGGTCAGAGCCATGGAAGCGTTGTCCGCCGACACCTTCTGCTGAAGATAGGCCATTTTGGTCTGCAGGTACTGAAGCTGGCCGATCATGCCCAGCTCGTACTGCCGCCTGCCGCTCTCCTCGGTCAGCCTGGCCGCCTCCAGCGTCGTGAAGGATGCCTCATAGGCGGCCCGGTCGGCCAGAACCGTCTGATAAAGCTCCTCCAGCTGGGTCTTGATCTCTTCTTTCGCTTCCTTTCGCACCTTTTCCTTCGTCGAATAGCCGGATTTGCTGCTCTTCAGCGTGTCGTCCAGCGTCTTTAAGGAATAGCTGTTGTCCAGAGCCTCGGTAATGTCGGCCGCCGGATTCATCGCGTCGATCTTCGTCAGATCCGGAGCGGGAACCGTTCCGATCGCCGCCGAAGCGTCGTAGGTCCAGCCCGTCATCACATACAGATTCTGCCGGAGAGACAGAAGCGTGTTGTCCAGAGACAGCGTCTGGTTCTGTGCGGACAGAAGCGACTGCTGTGCGGACAGCACGTCGTTGTCGGTCGCCATGCCGACGTCCCGCTGCGTCTGGGCGGACCGGACGGCCGCCTGGGCAAGCTCCTCCGCCGCGGCGCACAGCTCGCGGGAGGAAAGGGCCTGATTATAGCCTATGAACATCTTCTGTACCGCGGCTGTCAGGGAATAAAGGGTCTGGTCCCGCATGTCGCGGGTCTCCTGATCCATGGTGTTGGCCGTCTTGTTGATCGCCTTAATCCCCTGCTCGATGCCGCGAACCCCTTCCTGCACCGTCTGATAGAGGCCCTTGGTCTGCTCGTACATCATCTGCTCCATCTGCGACTCCGAATTGGGATTCATCTGATCCAGCGTTTTCTTCAGCTCCTTCTCCGAATCCTTCATCGTTTTCAGATCCTCGGAGGTCCGCATCCGGGAAGCCGTCTCCCTGCTGGCGTCGATCATGGGCTCGATCGATTCCAGGACCTGCCGGTAGGACGGGTTATAATACCTGATCAGATTCTCCAGCTCGCCGTACTCCATCAGATTGTCCTGAAGGCTGGTCCAGGTCTGATCGTCCATGCCGCTCGGCCGCGTGACCGCGCATGCCGGACACACCGCGCCGCCGGCCAGAACCGCCGCCAGCACAGCTGCGCATACCGCTCTTCTTCCTGCGCTCCTCATTTACCTCACTCCCTTTTTCACCCAGTCGTAGGTCTCCATGGCCGCGAACAGCTGCAGCTTTTTGACCTCCAGATCGGACTGACACGAGACCAGGTTGGCCTCCGCCTGCAGCGTCTCCATGGCGGTTCCCATACCGACCCTCTGCTTCGCCTGGGCGGAGGAGCAGGAACGGCTCGCCACGTCCAGATTCAGCGCGGCCTGGTCATAGGCCGCTTTCGACGAAAGCACCGACTGATAGGCGGAGCTCAATGCAATGGCGATCTGCTGCTTATCGTTCTCGACCGCGGACGCGTGAACTGTCTGACCGCTCAGCGTCACGGAATTGTCCAGCTTTCTCTGATCCGACTTCAGCGTATAATCATTTTCACAGGCCGTCGCCAGATCCGTCTCCGGATTCATCGCCGCGATCCGGTTCAGATCCGGTTCCGGCAACGACCGGATCTCCGGCTGCGCGCCCTGCGCCCATCCCAGCATCACGATCAGGTTCTGACGTGTGGTCTCGATCTGGTTCTGGAGGCTCAGGATCTGGGCGTCCGCGTTCTGCAGGTTCTGCTGGGCCGTAAGCACGTCCGCATAGGTCGCCATGCCCACGGAGGAATTCTGCTGGCGTCTGGTATTATCCAGGACCGCCGCCATCAGCTCCCGGTTCTTCTGCGCCGCCGTCAGCTGGCTCTGGAGCTGAAAATAGGTATTCATGGATGACTGCGCCTGCGCGGTCAGGGATTTCTCCGTCTTTTCCAGATCCCACCGCTTCGTCGTGCCGTCCTCGGCCGCGTCGATCGTATTCTGGATCTGGATCTCCCCCATGCGCGCCTGGTACTCGGAGGTGATCATGGACAGATCGTCTTCCGAAAGGGCGGCCTGATCGTAGTAGTCCTCCACGGCCCGCTCCGCGTCGGTTACATAATCCTGCGTAGTCTTGCCGGAATCCGCCTTCTGCCAAGCCGAATAGCTCTCCACGACCGTCGCGTTGTATTCCTCGATCAGATCCCCGATCTCCTCGTACTCCAGCACGTCGTCCCGAAGCCTCGCCCATTCCTCCGCCGTGCGGGCGAATTCCGGGCTCGCGGCCCGCGCCGTTACAGTCAGCGGGCCTGCCGCCGCAGACATTCCTGCCAGAAGCACGGCAGCCGCCGCGGCTGCGCGGCGGGACGCCGCCGGCGTTCTGTATAGTCTCCCTGTTCCGTTCATTTTCATTCGGTTCTCCCCCTTTTTAAACGATCGCACAGACCGCATTCCACGCCCCGGATACGGGCGCATCCGTTTTGCGGCCCGGCATTTTACATCTCATCGTCAAGCTCCGGCATCTGCAGTCCCTTAAGCTTCGACATCACTGAATAGTAGGCCGGCAGCATCAGAAGCGCCAGAAGCGTCGACGCCACAAGACCGCCCACGTCCACCAGCGCCAGACCCTGCAGCAGCTCGCCCGCGTCTCCGTAGGCCAGACACATGGGGATCATGGCCACCACCGTGGTCAGCGTGGTCATCAGGATGGGTCGCAGACGGGTGGTTCCCGCCTCGACCAGAGCTTCATTCAGCTCCATTCCGTCATGCCGGTACTGGTTCACCGTGTCCACGTAGAGGATGCCGTTGTTCACCGCGGTTCCCACCAGCATCATGAATCCCAGCATGGACGGCATGCTCAGCGTCACGTCCGTGATGTACAGACGCGAGAACGAGCCGATCAGACCGAAGGGAATGGTGGTCATGACCATCAGCGAGAACTTGGGCGATTCGAACTGGGCCGCCATGACCACGAACACCAGGAAGGCGGCGATCAGGATGGCCCTGAACAGGCTGTCCAGCTCCTCGTACATGGTCTCCGTGACCGTATTGGTCACGATGGACATTTCCCTGGCCATTCTGGGACGGATCACCTCACGGATCAGCTGCTCGGACACGGCGTCCATCACTCTTTCATCCGTATTATCGATATAGTCCGTATAATCGGCGGTCAGGGTCGCCTGGTACTGCTTGTTATAACGGGTAATGCTCTGCGGGCTGTCCTCATATTCCACCTCCGCGATGTCCGTCAGGGCTACCATGGCGCCGGAGCTGGTGGGGATCAGGATGCCCTTCATCTGATCCAGCGTGTCGTACTCGTTCTCCGGATACTCCACCATGACGCTCACATCATGGCCGTTCACCTCCAGGGTCGTGGCCTCCACGCCCTCCAGCATCATATTGATCATACCGGCCACCTGAACCGGGGAAAGTCCCTCTGCCGCGGCCTGGACCGGATCCAGCTTCACCTTCACCAGCGGCGCCGCGTTCTCAAGCGTGGAATGGACCTTGGTGACCTCCGGCCTCGCCGTCAGATCCGCCGCCATCTCATCGGTAACGGCCTTCAGCGTATCGTAGTCCGTACTGGCCAGGATCACCTCGAAGCCCTCCGCCTCCGACATCAGGGAGCTCATCATGCTGACCGGCTGAAGCGTGATGTTGCAGTCCGGGATCCGGCTCAGAACGGGACGCCATTTGCGGATCACCTCATCGGTGGAAAGCGTCCTGTCGTCCCGCAGATACGCTGTCAGGGATGCGCCGGAGCCGCCGCCGATGGAAGAGCTTAAGCCGCTGGCGCCGTAGGAGAGCATGTAGGTCGCCACATCCTCATCGTTCGCCACGATCTCCTCCGCCTGGCTCAGGATCTCATTGACCGCCTCCACCCGAAGGCCGGGCCGCGTCTCGATACTGACGTTCACCGCGCCTTCGTCGGCCATGGGCATCAGCTCTCTGCGCAGTTGGAACGCCAGATATACGGAGCCGGCCAGCAATGCGACCGAGGTGAAGATGACCAGCCATTTGTGGGGCAGCAGCACTCTCATGACTCTCCGGTAACCGCCCTGCATCACCCGAAGGACGCCGGACATCGGCGCCTTCTGCCGTTCCCTCGGCCGGTACATGACATAGCACAGGGGCACGATGGTCACGGCGGAGATCAGGGACGCCACCATACAGAAGACGATGGTAAAGCCCAAAGGCTTAAACAGCTGTCCGGACATTCCCTTCAGCATGGCCAGGGGCAGAAATACCACGCAGGTGGTCAGCGTCGAGCCGAAAATGGACTGGAACACGATGCCGCTGCCCTCCAGGGCGCCCCGGGTATATTCCCGGATGCTGTCCCCTCTGGTGGTACGGAAGCAGCTCTCCATGACCACGATGGAGTTATCCACCATCATGCCGACGCCCAGCACAAGGCTGCTCAGCGTGACGACATTTAAGGAAAATCCCATCAGGCTCATGGCGATCAGCGCCACCAGGATCGACACCGGTATGGACGTGCCCACGATCATCGACGCCTTCAGATCGCCGAAGAACAGCAGGATAATGACCATGGAGACCACCACGGCCATCGCCATGGTCTGCAGCACGGAGGTCAGGGAGTTGCGGATCATGACGCTGTTGTCGCTGACCACGATCATCTCCAGATCCGGATCGGCGGCCGTCAAATCGGCAACCACCTCCTGCACCGCGTCGGATACCTCCACCTCGCTGTTGCTCTGATTCTTCTGGATGTTAATGGAAATGGTCTCGCGCCCGTTGAAGCGTCCGATGCCGTTCTCCGCCTCCAGGGCCGGATAGATATTGGCCACATCGTCCAGATAGATGATGTTGCCGTTGCCGGCGGGGATGGGGATGTTCTTCAGGCTCTCCACAGTATCGTAGGGCACCTCGGCCGTCACCGACAGATTCTGCCGGCCCACGTCCGCGTCGCCCACCGGGAAGGTAAAATCGGCGCTTCCGATGACCGAGGCGATGGTGCTGATATCCAGCCGGTACTGGGACAGCTTCTCCGGAATCAGCTCCACCCGCACGTACTCGGCCCGGCCGCCGCTGATGTCCACGCTGGCTACGGAGGACAGCTTTTCGAACTCGGGGACGATCTCATTGTCCACATAATTATACAGGTTATCCTGTGTGTCGTTGTTGACAGCCAGACTCATGCTCGCGGTCTGGTTGATATCCATCTCGATGATGACCGGCTCCTGGACGTCGTCCGGGAACGTGGTCTTAAGCGCGTCCAGGATCTTCTTCAGATCGTTGTAGGCGTCGTCGATGTCGATGCCGTACTCATACTGGATCAGCACCACCGAGGAATTCTCGCTGGAAATACTCTGGCTGTTCTCCAGTCCGGACAGGGTACCGATGCTGTCCTCGATCGGACGGCTTACCAGCTCCATCACGTCGTCGGGGCTGGCGCCGGGATAGACCGTGAACACGATCAGCATCGGCATGTTGATCTCGGGGATCAGCTCCAGCTTGGAGGAGAACACCGAACTCAGGCCGAATACCAGAAGGCTTAACACCACCATCAGGGTGGTGACCGGCCGTTTTAAAACGGTTCTTGTGATGTTCATTGAACCCCCTCCTCCAGAAGCGCCGGCGCATTTTCATATAATTCCGGACTCCAGGTGGTGATGACCTGATCGGAAGCGTCCAGGCCGGATACGATCTCGATGTTCTCGTCGTCGCTTAAGCCCGTCTCTATGGACACCTCATGGACGGTCCCGCCGTCGTAGGTATAGACGTACGGCTTGCTGTTCCGGTAATAGATCACGTCCACCGGCAGCGTCATCACGTTCTCCGCCTTATCCGCGGTCAGATAGAGCCGGACCGCAGAGCCGCTGATCAGCGCGTCTGCATTCTCAAGCGTCGCCTCGGCGTCGAACAGTCCGGTGTAGGAGCTGACCATGGAGCTGACCTCGGTAATGGTTCCGGTGTATTCGCTCCCGCTCTTCTCCACACGGATCGGTTCCCCTTCCTTCACATGATCCAGCATGGCCTCCGTCACCGAGAATGTGACCGTCTTGGTGTCGCCGCCGGAGATCACGCACAGCGGCGAGGACTGGGTAGCCATCCCGTGGACCTCCATGGTGCTGGACTCGATCTTGCCGGCAATGGTAGCCGTCACATGACTGAAGTCGATCTGATAATCATAGGCAAGCTTGGCGCTGTCGTACTGGATCTGGGCCGCCTTGACAGAGCTTTCCACCTGCTCGTAGGACTGGGCGGCGATATCTCCGGAAGCGTAGAGCACGCTCATACGCTCCAGATTGGTCTTGGCGTCATTCAGCTGGATCTCGGCGGCGTCCAGCTGGAGCTTCGCGGAATCCACCTGCTTCGTATCGATCTCACAGAGCAGCTGACCCTCCTCCACGTAATCGCCCACATTGACATAGACCGCCGTGATCTCCCCGGCGGCCATGGGGATCACATTGACCACATCCGACGGCGACACGCTTCCGATCAGGCTGCGGAATACCTCGATATCACCCTTTTCGGGATTCATCACCTGCACCGTAGGCGGCGCTACCGTCTCCGCCTCCACCTCCGGCTCCGACATACGGGGCGCCACAAAAAATCCGAACGCGGCAGCCGCCGCCACGATTACGGCCGCCCCGATAACTGCTCCCTTGCTCATGATCCTATCCTCCAAAATGATTGTTTTCAACAAATTGCCGCCGAAGGCTTCACGCCGCGCCGGCCTCCTTCTGCCCGCGGTACGAACCGCGCCGGAGTATCTTAAGAGCTCTCCGGTAATCCTCCCGAAGCTTTTCCTCCTGCTCCGGATGCAGGCAGAACTCCGACAGACAGCTGACCAGCACCATCGCCGTCAGCTTAAACACCTGGACAATATTCTCCTCCGACGGATCCTCGAACAGAGTCCGGTCGATCTTATCGAGAAGCAGGCATTTGACCTCCCGCTCGCAGTCCGACTGCTTCGGAAGGGAATCCATGATCGGCTCCGGGTACATGATCAGGTTCTTATGCAGGGCAAACAGGTTGTTATGCCTGCAGAAATCAATGGCCTGGTCCATCAGCATGGACATCAGGCCGAAATAATCTCCTCCGGCCTTCTCGATGCTTTCGAGACAGAACTGGTTCCACTGCTGTCTGGTTCCCCACAGGATGAAGGCCAGCAGCTCCCTTTTGTCTTCGAAATACGTATAGAAGCTGCCCCTGGAGATCCCGGCCTGCTTGATGATCTTGTTGATCGAGACCTTTTCGTAGGGCTGGGCGATGAATTCCTCCACGGCCGCCTTCCATATAACGGTCTGCTTCTCGCCGGACAGCCTCATGAAACGCTCACTTGGCATGATATATGGCTCCTTTCCGCGCGGCGGTCCGTCCCGTTCCCGGACAGAATCATCTGCCGGCGCCACGGTCCGTCAACGCAAAAGTGACAAGATGTCATTCATTATAATGACACCCTGTCACCCTGTCAATGCAGTCTATGTATATTTTATACAAATTTAATTTTGTTCCTTGATATTCCTGGAAACGGTGATCTCCTGGTTGTCGATATGCTCGCGCATGGCCTCCCTGGCCTCCGCCACATGGCGGGCGCGGATCGCCTTCACGATATTCTCATGCTCCAGAAGAAGGATCTGGCGCTTATCCTCATCCTTGATGTACTCCAGGCGGTAACGGTACATCTGCTCTCTGAGGTTGTTCAGGATCTGAACGAGTCGGGAGTTGCCGGTACCGTAGAAGATCACGTCATGGAACTTCTCGTCACACTCGGCCATCTCCAGAATATCGCCCGACGCCACAGCCGCTGTGAACGCGTCCCTGGCCTGCTCCAGCTCGCTGATTTGCTCTTCGTCCATGCGCTGACAGGCCAGCTCCGTGGCCAGCTCCTCCAGAGAACGGCGGACCTCCAGCACGTCCCGCAGGCTCTTCTCGGAGATCCGGGCCACCTCGGCGCCCTTGCGGGGGATCATCAGCACCAGTCCCTCCAGCTCCAGCTTGCGGATCGCTTCACGGATCGGCGTCCGGCTGACGCCCAGCCGTTCCGCCAGCTGGATCTCCATCAGCCTCTCCCCAGGCGCCAGCTCCCCCCGCAGGATCGCCTGGCGCAGCGTGTTGAAGACCACGTCGCGCAGGGGAAGGTATTCGTTCATTTTCACATTCAGATTGTACTCCATCGCCCCATCCATCCTTTTCTCTTGTTCGTATTCCTGTCCGCCGCGGCCGTCGCCGGTCCGGCGTTTTTATCCTTTCGGCTGTTCCGTTCCGCTCTGCAGGTCTGCCCTCCATCGCCCGCGGCGCGGTCCGGCAGCTCTCTCTCCCGGCGGCTCCGTTCCGCTCTGCAGATCTGCCCTCCATCGCCCGCGGCGCAGTCCGGTGACTCTCTCCCTCTCCCGCCTGGCGCCGCTCAGCTCCGGATATCCTGCGGCGTCTTGCGGTTGAAGAGATTCGTCAGATACACCTGCCGCGCCAGCTGGCTTCCGGCGCCGTACCGCATCTTCTCGTAGGCCGCCTCCGCCATCCGCGGGCTGGTAAACAGTCCGAAGACCGTAGGTCCGCTGCCGCTCATCATGGCGTTCACGGCGCCGGATTCCATCATCAGCTCCCGGATCCCGGCGATCTCCGGATGATCCGGCACCGTCACCGACTCCAGAACATTGCCCATCTTCGCCGCCACGCCCGGAAGATCCTGCCGCCGGATGGCCTCCACCATACCGTCGATATCCGGATGCTGCTCCGGCGTCAGCTCTTCCAGACGAAGCTTCTCGTAAACGCTCTTCGTGGAAACGCCGACCGCGGGTCTGGCGATCAGGATCTGGCACTGAGGCATCGGAGGAAGCGGCGTCAGGATCTCGCCGATCCCCTCGCAGAGAACCGTCCCCCGCATCACGCAGTACGGCACGTCTGCCCCGATCTTCACGCCCCGCTGCTGCAGCTGCTCCGGACTCAGCCCGAGACCGAACATCTTATTGACGCCGAACAGCACCGCCGCCGCGTCGCTGCTGCCTCCAGCCATGCCGGCGGCCACCGGGATAAACTTCTTCAGCCGGATATGTACGCCCTGCTCCACGCCGAATTCTTCCATCAGAAGTGCCGCCGCTTTGTAGACCAGATTATTCTCATTCACCGGGAGGTAGTAAAGATTCGTCTCTACGGTGATGCCGGGCTTCTCCGTACAGAAAAGATCGATCTTGTCATAGAGTCCCACCGTCTGCATCACCATACGGACCTCGTGATAACCGTCCTCGCGCCTGCGCAGAACGTCCAGGGCCAGATTCACTTTGCCGTATGCCTTCAGGCTCATGTACCGCACCATGGGCTTGTGTTCTCCTTTTGCTTTTGTATTGTATACTGTATTCTATATACTGTATATTATATACTGTATTTCAGAAAATGCAAGTGCATTTTTCCGGAAAAACTTTCTGATATTCTCCTTCAACTGGTGCCTGTCCGCTTTATTTCATAGAAACTTTTGTAATTTTTCACAGAATTTTTCGAAAGTACTTCCCGATTATTGACGAAATTATTCGTTGACAATGATTTCGCGCGGTGCTATCATGAAGTGCATGATGAGCGAAGGGGCTATGGAATGACCATAGTCCCTTTTCTTTTGCAGAGAACCGTTCCCGCAGTCCGCCGGAGGTACCCCGGCGCCGGGCTGTCCGGACATGATTCCCCGCGAAACGTTCATCAATAATACCGGAATACCGTACAGGGCGAAGGCGCTTTCAGGAGGAGGAAAGCACCCTCGCCCTTTCCTGTATATCGGACGGCGTTCCGGCGTGATTCCAGTAAAGGATGAGAGGAGAAAGAAATTATGACTGAAGAAATCTTTCGTGCTGTAAACAGCGAGGTATTTGCCGTATGGTTTCTGATCGGCGCTGCCCTGGTCTTCTGGATGCAGGCCGGCTTCGCCATGGTGGAAACGGGCTTCACCCGCGCCAAGAATGCAGGAAACATCCTGATGAAGAACCTGATGGACTTCTGCATCGGCTGTATGGTCTTCGTCCCCATCGGCTTCAGCCTCCTGCTGGGCGAGGACATCGGAGGCTTCATCGGCAAGCCGAATTTCGCCATTTTCACGGACTACGCCAATTTCGACTGGTCCAATTTCGTATTCAACCTGGTGTTCTGCGCCACCACGGCGACCATCGT
>CANQME010000020.1 GCA_947624815.1 uncultured Lachnospiraceae bacterium
CGGGCGGCATCCGCTGGCGCCTGGCGGCACCATCGGATGTGGGGCTTCGCCCCATAGGCCGGGAGCGAAAAGAAGGCGATGCAAGCGAGCTTGCTCAGCCCGCGACTCCGCCGGGCGGCATCCGCTGGCGCCTGGCGGCACCATCGGATGTGGGGCTTCGCCCCATAGGCCGGGAGCGAAAAGAAGGCTCTTGCAAGCGAGCTTGCATCGCCTTCTTTTTGCTTCCGGCCTGCCCGGCTCAGTGTTGGAGCATATTTTCCACAAATATCCCATACCCTCTCGTACTATCTTGTATAAACACATGTGTCACCGCGCCGATCAACTTTCCATCCTGAATGATTGGACTGCCGCTCATGCCCTGGACGATTCCGCCAGTGAGGGTTAGAAGGGTGGGATCGGTGACGCGGATGACAAGGCTTTTGTTGGTGTGGGACGTGGAGTAGTCGATCTTTTCGATCTCGATCTCGTAATCCTTTATCTCGCCGGAGACGCCGCTGCGCAGCAGGGCGGGGCCCTTCCGGATATCCTGGCGGTAGCCGATGGGCAGGGGCTCGGAGGCGACCGAGCGAAGGAAGCGGTCGTTCGCGGTTCCGAAGATGCCCTCCTCCGTATTGGACTCAACCGTGCCGAGCAGCGTGCCGGGACCGTAATAGATGACTCCGGACATGACGCCGGGGTTTCCGGCGGAGCCTTTCTCGACGCCTACGATCTGGGTGTCATAGAGACTGCCTTCGCTGGTTTCTACCATTTCGCCGGTGTCCGTATCGCTGATCCCGTGTCCCAGAGCGCCGAACCGGCCGTTCAGATCCAGGTATGTGACGGTTCCGATACCCTGGGTGTCGCTGCGGACCCAGACGCCAAGCTTGCTCTCCCCGTCCTGGGTCAGAGTGGGACGAAGGGATACCTCCATGCGCTCGTCGCCGCGGCGGACCGTCAGGAGAGCTTCTTCGTCCTTCAGCTCCGCCACAGCTTCGGCCAGCTCCTCCTTAGTCGTCAGGGTCATGCCGTTGATCCTTTCTATATAATCTCCCGACCGGAGGATCCCGGCCGCCGGTTCCACCGGCAGACCGTCCTGGCCAATCAGCTCTCCCGTTCCGATCACCAGGACGCCGTCGGATTTCAGATAGATCCCCACCGGCGCGCCGCATGGGACCGCGTACTGGGTCCCGACCACATCCACCCGGATCTCCTTAAAGCGGATCCCCAGAAAATCCAGTCCCAGACGATAGCTGCCCTCGCTCCTTCCGTACAGGCTGAACAGCTGGTCGTGCGTGATCGTGATCTGGTCCGAGGGAATGTCGGAGCCGTTGCCCAGCGCCACTTCCTCGCTGTCGCTCTGCAGAGTAAAGTAAAACGGCAGGGGCAGCGTAAGCGTTTCCTCCTGATCAAGGACGATGCTTAAACGGTCCGGAACGACGCGTTCCATATAGCAGAATGAAAAGCCTATGGTAAACAGCAGGCTGATCCAGAAGGTCCAGACCAGAAACCTGCGGTATCCTGTTTTTCTCAACACAACGCACCTCCTCGCAGATTTTCTCTAAAGCCTCTCTTAGTATGCGTCGCGCCGGAAAAAACACTCTGTTATTTTTTAGTTGTCACTTTTTGACTGATGTGATAAACTGAAGAAGCGGCCGGCTTTCGAACGAATTTTGCGAAGCCGCAGGACGCCTGACGGTGTCCGGATGCCGCAGACACAGGATATAGAAAGAAATGGGGATTAGATGCAGATGAAACGCGCTGCGAACAAGAATTTCTGGGTTTTGCTTCTTCTGATGCTGTCGGGGATCGTACTCGGCGGCTTTATCGGCAACCTGGCGGACGGAATATCCTTCCTGTCATGGCTGAATTTCGGACAGTCCTTCGGCCTGGACGACCCGGTGGTCCTGAACCTGGGGATCCTGGTGATCACCTTCGGTCTTACGATCCGAATCACCATGGCGAGCATCCTCGGCGTGATCCTCGCCCTTCTGATCTGGCGCTGCCTGTAACCAGGCCGCGCCGTTTCATTTTCTTAAAGGCTTTCACGCCGCGGCTTTCTCTCCTGGGCCAGCTTCTTCATCTCTCTGGCGTTCTCCCGCACCGCGGCGGTGATCCTGGCGCCTCCCAGAAGTCTCGCCAGCTCTTCTACCGTCTGATCCGGATCCAGCGCGCGGATCTTCGTCGCCGTACTTCCGCCTTCCGCCTCCTTGACGATCTCGAAGTGACGGTCCGCCATGGCGGCGATCTGGGGAAGATGGGTGATGCAGATCACCTGACGCCGTCCGGCGATATAGGACAGCTTCTCCGAGACCATCTGGGCCGTCCGGCCGCTGATCCCGGTGTCGATCTCATCGAAGATCAGCGTCGGGATATCATCCGTATCCGCCAGAACCGCCTTGATCGCCAGCATGATGCGGGACAGCTCGCCGCCGGACGCAACGGATCCCAGAGGACGCAGCGGAAGTCCGGGATTGGTGGAGATCAGAAATTCCGCCTCGTCGAAGCCGTCAGCCGTGTAATGAGGCAGGCGCCGCAGCTCCATCTCGAAGCGCACGTCGATAAAATTCAGATCCGTCAGTCCCTGCCGGATCCGCTCTGTCAGCGTACCGGCCGCTTTCCGCCGTACGTCCGACAGCTGCGCGCAGAGTCCGTCAAGCTGTCTCTCCTGCTCTTTAAATTCCCGTTCCAGCTTCGCCTTCGCCTGATCGAAATTCTCCAGCTCGTCAAGGCGGGCCTTCTTCTCCTCCAGCTTCTGAAGGATCTCTCCCACGGTGCTGCCGTACTTGGCCTGCATCGCGTGGATCAGATCCAGCCGGTCCTCCATCTGGCGGAAGGTCTCCTCATCGAAGACAAATTCATCCATATATCCGCTGATATCGTGCATAGCGTCGCTTAAAACGGCCTCCGCGTCCATCAGCTGGGAGCGGATCCCGCTCAGCGCCTCATCGTATTCCGCCGCCTCGGAAACCTCCCGCACGGCGCGCCCGATCTGGTCCCCGTCCAGCAGCCGGTAAGCCGCGGACAGATGCTCCATGATCTTCTGGGCATGCTGAAGGCGGCGGTAAGCGGACGTAAGCTCCTCCTCCTCGCCCTCCTTCAGCTTCGCGTTCTCCATCTCGCGGATCTCATAGCGCAGGAAATCGGCCTCGCGCAGACGCGCCTCCTGGTCGAGGTTCATCCCCTCCAGACCGGCCTTCGCCTCCCGGTACCGGTCGTAGACGAGGGCAATGCTCCTCTTGAGCGGTTCCGTATCGGATTTGGCATAGGAATCAAGGATCTCCAGATGTTTGGACTTATACAGAAGAGACTGATGCTCGTGCTGTCCGTGAATGTCGATCAGCCTTCCGGTGATCTCCCGCAGACGCCCGACCGTGACCGTCTCGTCGTTGATCTTGCTGATGCTTCTGACCGGCGTGATCCGCCGGGACAAAATCAGGGTTCCGTCTTCGGGCAGCTCTACCTCCAGCTCCTCAAGCGCCTTCCTCTTCTCCGGCTCCGTCACGGAAAACACCAGCTCGATATAAGCCGATTCGGCGCCCTGCCGGATCACTTCCTTCGAGGCTTTTCCGCCCAGCGCCATGCCCACAGAGCCGATGATGATCGACTTGCCTGCGCCGGTCTCGCCGGTCAGGATATTAAGCCCCTCTGAAAATGTCACCTCTGCCTTTTCGATCAGAGCCAGATTCTTTACCCGAAGGTCCAACAGCATATTGCCACCCCCTGCTATGTTCTTCTCCTGCGCCGGCATCTTAGCCCCGCCGCTTTTCCTGCCGCCGGACGCTATCCGGCCACCAGCTTATGGATCTTCTCCATGACCAGGATCGTATCGTCCACGCTGCGCACCGCGCACATGATCGTATCGTCTCCCGCGATGCAGCCTACGATCTCCTGGAAATGAATGGCGTCCAGCGCGGCCGCCACCGCCATCGCCATTCCGGATACGGTCTTGATGACCAGAATATTCTGCGCCATATCCATGGAAAGGAATCCGTCCTTTAAGATCCGGATATATTTGTCGTTAAACTCCCCCTGGGTCCGGAGGATCGTATAGCGCTGGCGCCCGTTCTCCGCCTGTACCTTGGTCAGCCGAAGCTCCCGGATATCGCGGGAGACCGTGGCCTGGGTCACATGGAAGCCGGCCTGCTTCAGCTTCTCCGCCAGCTCCTCCTGCGTATCGATCTCATATTTGCCGATCAGCTCCACGATCTTGCTGTGTCGTTCTACCTTCATCCTCTGCCTCCTTGCCGCCGGCCCTCTTTGGGCCGTCTGTCCGGACCGTTATCTGCCCGCCATCTTGCTTCTCAGATTATCTACAAACGATACCTCGTGGAGTTTCACCATCACCGTCTCCACCCGGGAGCGCTCCACCAGCAGACGGTCGCCGACCTTAAGCTTTACCGCCGCTCCGCCGTCGAAAACCACTGCCTGTCCTTCATTGTCGTGTCCCAGGATCTCGATCCCGATCGTATCCTCCGCCGCCAGGACGATACTGCGCCCGTTCAGGTCATGGGGACAGATCGGCGTCAGGATCGTCATCTGCGCCGACGGCTCCACGATGGGGCCTCCGGCGGACAGATTGTATGCGGTCGATCCGGTAGGCGTCGCGATGATCATGCCGTCCGCCTGATACCGGCAGAGAGGCGCGCCGTTGACCGAAAGCCTCAGATTCAGGATCTTGGGCATCTCGCGCCGTGAGATCAGGATCTCGTTCAGGGCCAGCTCCTCCTTTATGACCGTCCCGCCCCGCCGTACCGTACCCTTCAGCATCATACGGCGTTCCAGCTGGAACTGTCCCGCCATCAGATCGTCGAGCATCTGCGTGACTTCCCCCGGCTCCTGACAGCCCACCTGGGTCAGGTATCCCAGATGGCCCATATTGACGCCCACCACCGGCAGCTGCCGTGGCGCCAGCTCCCTGGCCGCCCGTATCAGCGTTCCGTCTCCGCCCAGCGTGATGATGCATTCCGTCCCCTCCGGAACCATCTCCGAAGCAGACATTTCTTCCTCCGGCCGTCCCTGCGGTTTTGCGGCCGCGGCCGGCCCGGATTCCTCCCCGCCCCGCAGCACACAGGTGCAGCCACGGTTAAGCAGATAACTGCGGATCTGTTCCGCCATGGCCTTCGTGCCGTCCCTGCGCGGGTTCCATATCAGATAGAAATGTTTCATAAACCGTGCCTTTCCGCCAGCTCCCGGTGAGCCTCCCCGACGATATCCGCCGGGTCGATGATCCCGGCCGCGCAGGCCGTATCCGCCGGCTGCGTCCCGCCGCCGTCCTGAGTACCGGGCTCCGTTTTCGTCTCCGTCTTCTCCAGATACAGAAGATACTCGATATTCCCTTCCGGTCCCCTGATCGGCGAGAAGTCCAGTCCCAGTACGGCAAAGCCGTTCGCCGCCGCATAGCTCTCCACCATGCGGATCACCTCAAGATGAGTGCTCTTCTCCCGGACCACGCCTTTCCTGCCTACCTTCTCCCGCCCTGCTTCAAACTGGGGCTTGATCAGGCAGACCACTCGGCCCCTGCTTTCCAGAAGCTCACGGACCGGTCCCAGCACCTTGGTCAGGGAAATGAAGGACACGTCGATGGAGGCAAACCCGATCGGATCGGCCACGTCCGCCGGAGTCACATACCGGATATTGGTCTTCTCCATGCAGACGACCCTGTCGTCGTTGCGCAGCTTCCAGTCCAGCTGTCCGTGTCCCACATCCACCGCGTAGACCTTCGCGGCCCCATTCTGCAGCATGCAGTCGGTGAAGCCGCCGGTGGACGCGCCCACGTCCATGCAGATCCGGTCTTTCACATCTACGCCGAAGACACGGACGGCCTTCTCAAGCTTTAAGCCGCCGCGGCTCACGTACTTAAGCGTGCTTCCGCGAACCTCGATCTGCGCCGTCTCTTCGAAGAATGCGCCCGCCTTATCCTCCTTCTGCCCGTCCACATAGACGATCCCGGACATAATGACGGCCTTCGCCTTCTCACGGGAAACGGCCAGTCCCCGGTTTACCAGCAGAATGTCAAGCCTCTCCTTCATCGGACGCCTCCCCGTTCTCCGTACACGCCTCATCCGGCCCGGAGCCCGCCGCGGCCTCCGCCTGCGGCGTCTGTCCGCCGCCGTCCGGATCCGTCTCCAACGCCGGCAGTCCGAATTCCTCTCTCATCCTTGCAATGATCGAATCGCTGTCGATTCCCAGCATCTCCCGCAGAAGGGACACGTTCCCGTGCTCCACGTAGGCGTCCGGAAGCGCGATATTAAGAACCGGAAGCTCCGGCGCATATTTCTTCGCCCAGGCCGTGATCTGCAGGCCGTAGCCGCCCTGGAGCACGTTCTCCTCCAGCGTCACCAGATAGTCGTGGCGGGCCGCCAGGTCTGCCGCCAGCTCGTAATCCACCGGCTTCACAAACCGGCCGTTGGCCAGTGTAACCTTGTAACCTTCACATTTCAGCTTATTACGGATATGCTCGGCGGTGCTGACCATGCTTCCGACGGCAAGCAGCGCAATATGGATATTCTCCGGCGCTCTGCCTTCCCCGGAGTCCGGTTCGGTAACCTGTTCCGGCCTGCCCTCGTCATAGAGGATCTCACCCTTCCCGTAAGAGACCGGAGAATCGAATTCCTTAAGTCCCCGATAGGCCATCCCTCTCGGATAGCGGACCGCGATGGGACCGTCATGCGACAGGGCAAACTCCAGATCCCGCCTCAGCTCCCACAGATTCTTCGGAGCCAGCACCGTCATGTTCGGAATCGAGGTCAGATAGGACAGGTCGAAAATACCCTGGTGCGTCTCACCGTCGCTTCCCACCAGTCCCGCCCGGTCGATGGCGAATACCACCGGAAGGTTCTGCAGGCACACGTCGTGGACGATCTGGTCGTACCCTCTCTGCAGGAAGGAGGAATAGACCGCCACCACCGGCCGCAGTCCCGCCGCGGCCATCCCCGCCGCGCTGGTCACCGCGTGCTGCTCCGCGATCCCGACGTCGAAAAAGCGGTCCGGGAACTGCTTCTTGAACCGGTTCAGCCCCGTGCCGTCCGGCATGGCGGCCGTCAGGGCCACGATCCGGCTGTCCTTCTCCGCCAGCCTGCACAGCTCGCGGCTGAAGATATCCGTATAGCCGGGGTATATCTTCTCCTTTTTCGGCTTCCCCGTCGCGATGTCAAACGGCTCCACGCCGTGGAAACGGGCCGGATTCTTCTCCGCCGGCGGATAACCCTTCCCCTTCTTCGTCACCACATGGACCAGGACCGCGTGATCCAGCCGTCTCGCTTCCCTAAGAACCTTGCGCAGCTGGCGCAGGTCGTGTCCGTCCACCGGTCCCAGGTACGTGATCCCCATATCCTCGAAGAACATCCCGGGGATCAGCAGCTGCTTGATGCCCTGCTTGGTCCGGCGGATCTTCTCGATCAGCTTTGAGCCCACGCCGGGGATCTTCTCGAGTAATCCGGTCACATTCTCCTTCAGGTCATTATAGCCTTCGCCGGTGCGGATACCGCTCAGATACCGGGAAATCCCTCCTACGTTCTCAGAGATGGACATCTCGTTGTCATTGAGGACAATGATGAAGTTGGAGTCCAGCCGGGCCGCGTTGTTCAGCGCCTCGTAGGCCATGCCGCCGGTCAGCGCGCCGTCTCCGATCACGGACACCACAAAATAATCCTCGCCCCGCAGATCGCGCCCCTGCGCCATGCCCAGGCCGGCGGATATGGACGTGGAGCTGTGTCCCGTATTAAAGGCGTCGCAGGGGCTCTCCTTTGTCTTCGGAAACCCGCTGATGCCGCCCAGCTGCCGCAGATCGTCAAACGCATCCTTGCGGCCGCTTAAGATCTTATGGGTGTAGGACTGATGCCCCACATCCCAGATGATCTTGTCCCTCGGCAGGTCAAAGGTCAGAAACATCGCCATGGTAAGCTCTACCACGCCCAGATTCGAAGCCAGATGGCCGCCGTGCATACTTGTCTTCTCGATCAGGAAATCGCGGATCTCGGAGGCCAGCACCTCCAGCTCCTCTTTGTTCAGGGCCTTGATGTCCTGAGGCCCGTTTATCCTTTCCAGCATGACTCTCGTTCCTTTTCCGATTCTTGCGCCGCCCCGTCCGTACCGCGGGTTCCCGGCGTCACTTCTGTCTCGTCACCAGCATTCCGATCAGCTGCCGGAGATGCTCGTGCTCTCCGGGCAGTGTCTCAAGAAGCTCCACCGCTTCCTCTGACAGGGCTTTCACGTCCTGACGCGCCTTCTCCATCCCATACAGGCTCACATAGGTGGTCTTATGGTTCTTCTCGTCGCTCAGCACAGGCTTTCCCAGAACCTCCTGGGTACTGGTCAGATCCAGAATGTCGTCCTGGATCTGGAACGCATATCCCACGCAGGATGCCATACGCTCCACCGTCCGCACCTGCTCCTCCGTCGCGCCCGCCAGGATCGCGCCGATCATCATGGGCGCTTCCAGCAGGGCTCCGGTCTTCAGCCGGTAAATAAAATCCAGCTGCTCTTCGCTTAACGGCTTCCCCGTCAGCTCCACGTCGGCGGTCTGTCCGCCGATCATACCGTATATGCCGCTCTTCTCCGCCAGGAGCCTGATGCATCCGGCCACCCTCTCCGTATGCTCCGTCATGGCGAACGCTTTCGCCGCCGTCTCAAAGGCATAGATCGCCAGTCCGTCTCCCGCCAGCACGGCCATATCGTAGCCGTAGGCCACCCACGCCGTGGGAAGCCCCCGCCGGAAGCGGTCATTGTCCATGCAGGGAAGGTCGTCGTGGATCAGCGAGAACGTATGTATCATCTCGATGGCCGCCATAAACGGCTCCGCCTCCCGTCCCGTTCCGCCGAACATCCGGTAAAGCTCTCCCAGAAACAGCGGGCGCAGACGCTTGCCTCCCGCCTTCATGCTGTAATTCATGGCCGCAAGGACCGTCTTCTGGTGTCCTTCCTCAGCCGGAAGATACGCGCAGACCGCCTCCTCCGTCCGGGCCGTGGTTTCCTTCAGCCATTCGTCAAAGTTCTTCATTCTGCCCGTCCTCCGTCAGGATCATCAGCTTCTTCTCCACCCGGTCGATCTTGCTGCCGCATTCCTTCACCAGCTTCATCCCCCGCTCATAGCAGGCGAACGTCTCCTCCAGCGAACTGGATCGATCCTCCATCCTCCCGATCAGCTCCTCCAGCTCCGCCAGCGTCTCCTCGATGCTCATCTCCCGGTCCGTACCGCTCTCCGCGCCGTTCTGCACGGCCCCGGCGTCCATCCCCGGATCTCCTGCGGTCCCAATCTCTCTGTCTTCTGCCATATTTATTCTTCCTCCATACCGGTCCACGCCGGCTCCTGATCGATCTCCTCGACCCGCGTCCTCACCCGTCCGTCGGCAAACCGCACCTGCAGAGCTCGTCCCACCGTCAGCTGCCCTGCCGATCCGACGGCGCGTCCGCCTTCATCGGTTACATAGCCGAAGCCCCCGGTAAGCCTCTTAAGCGGCGACAATCCGTCCAGCTTCCCCGCGTCCAGCGCCAGCCGGTGCTTCGTCTCCACAAGCTTTCGCTCCGACGCGGCCTTAAGCCGCAGCCTCAGATCGCCGGTCTGCCTGCGCCGCTGCGCGATAAGCCCTGCCGGGCTGTCCGCGTAAAGCCTTCCGGCCGCCAGCTCCAGTCTGTGACGGCACTCCGTCAGACGGCGCTCCGTCTCCAGCCGCATCCGCTCCTGACCGTCCGCCAGCTGCTGCCGCATATCGTTAAGCCGCCGCATGGGGCTTAACATCTCCAGCTTCATCCTCGCCTGCTCCGTCCGGTAGCGTCTGCTCTCCACGCTCCGCTCCATACTCCGGATCAGCGACGAACGCATCACCGCCAGCTTCTCCTGAAACTGTCCGTAGTCAAAGACCGCCAGCTCCGCCGCCGCCGAAGGGGTCGGCGCCCGCAGATCCGCCACGTAGTCGGCGATCGTCACGTCCGTCTCATGGCCCACCGCGGAGATCACCGGCGTCCGGCAGTCAAAAATGGCCTGCGCCACCATTTCCTCATTAAATGCCCACAGATCCTCGATGGAACCGCCGCCGCGGCCCACGATGATCACGTCCAGGCTCATCCGGTCCAGGGTTCGGATGCCCCGCACGATGCTGTATTTCGCATTCTCGCCCTGTACGAGAGCCGGATACAGCACCAGCTGCACGTAAGGGTTCCGCCGCGTCGCGATGTTGACGATGTCGCGGATCGCCGCGCCGGTACTGGCCGTGACGATACCCACGGAGCGGGCGTACCTGGGAATCGGCTGCTTGTATTCCCTGGCGAACAGCCCCATCTCCTCCAGCTCGTCCCTCAGCTTCACAAAACGCTCATAGAGACCGCCGACGCCGTCCCTTCGGATCTCCCTGGCGTAGAGCTGGTAGCGTCCGTCCCTCTCATAGACGTCGATGGTGCCTGTCACCACCACCTGCTGGCCTTCCTGTAACTGAAAATTAAGACCCCGTCGCTGCCCGGCGAACATCACCGCGGACAGGGTCCCCGACTGATCCTTCAATGTGAAATAAATATGGCCGGCTGAGTGGTATTTGCAGTTGGAAATCTCCCCTCTGACGCTGATCCGCTTCAGAAGGAAGTCCTGCGTAAACATATTCCTGATATAAGAATTCACCTGTGCGACGGAATAGATACTTGCTTCTGCCATAGCGCTCTCCGCGGTCCGTCAGACCAGCTTCGCCAGTACGCCGTTGACAAAGGACGGCGACTCGTTCTGGCCGAACCGCTTGGCCAGCTCCACAGCTTCGTTGATCGCGACCCTCTCCGGGATCTCATCGTCGTAAATCATCTCGTACAGGGCCAGACGCAGGATGGTCAGATCCACCTTACCCATCCGCTTCGTCTTCCAGCCCTCGGCGACGCTGTCGATCTTCTCATCCAGCTCCGGGATCCGGGCGGTAACGGCCTCGGCCTTCTTCACCAGATAGTTCATATCCTCCAGGGAGACATCCTCCACTGCGTGAAGCGTCACCGTCTCTCCCGCATCGCCGGTCTCGTCTTCCTTCGGCGCCTCAAAATAATTCGCAAACTGCTGTCCGGTCTCCCCGGCGGGATAAAAATCCGCGCAGAAAAGCATCTTAAAGCAATGCTCGCGCAATTCCCTCCTGGTCATCGCTTATCCTCCCTGTCTGTACCGCCCTGCCGCGTGGACTAATGCTCTTCCTCCGTATTGACGCCCGCGACCCGGATATTCACGTCCAGGACCGACAGACCGGTCATGTTCTCGATGGCGCTCTTCACCTTCTCCTGTACCTTCGCGCAGACGGCCGGGATGCTGTATCCGTACCGCATCGTCAGGGACAGATCCACCGACACATGCTCTTCCGTAACCTCCACCTTCACGCCCTTGGACAGGTTCTTCATGCCGAGCCTGCTGACCCACTCGTTCGTGATGTTGCCGGCCATGCTGTCCACGCCGTCCACCTCCGTGGCGGCCAGCCCGGCGATAATGGCGACTACCTCGTCGGCAATCTGAACCTCGCCGATGGTATCCTTCTCGTATACTTTATGGGTATTCCTGTTCTCCAATTCCGTCACGGATAAAACCTCCTCAAAACCTATGATAGCCTATTATAGCAAATATAATCCCTTTTGAAAAGGGAATATTCTCTTAAATGTTTGCACCAGAATCCTTACATCAAAAAGGCGCCGCAGGCCGGATCTCCTTTGCGGTGCTGTTCGCACCCCCTTGGATCCGGTCCGCGGCGCCCGCCCTTTCGGACGTTATTCCTCCAGGTTCAGCAGCGTAATGATGATATTTTCCGCGCCCACCTCCGTCTTACGTTTCACCACGTCTTCGATCTGGGCCCTCTGAGGATCGGTGATGGAGGCCGCGTTGATGACCACGTCCACCTTGCCGGCGGAAATACTGACCACCGGGTCGGAGAAGCCCTTGGCCATCAGGAGCGTTTCCGCCGCATTCTCCTTCTCGGCAATCTCCGTCAGCTCGATCATGTTTTCGATCGCCTCCTGCTTGGCGGATTCCTCAATGTTGGTATTATTGATGATGTTCAGAAGGGTCTCGCGGCTCCTGGCGCGGACCTGCTCGCGGCTTAACTGGACGCCCGCTATGTATTCGGAGACGCTCATGCCGCTGGTGAGAATTGCCTCCCCGGGGTTCTCAAGTCCCGTAAGGGCGCCTTCCTCCGTCCCGGCGTCCGCTGAGATCGTCTCGGTTTCCGCGCCGCCGTCTGCCTGCGCCAGCTGCGTAACGTCGGCCACGGACTCCGCCTCCTCGATCTGGTCCCAGTCCTGATCCAGACTCCGGATCTCCTCATAGTCCCCCACCGCGTCCAGTACGCGCTGGTTTTCCGCCAGGATATCCTCCTGCGAGATGTCCGAAACGCCGGCCTCGTAGACGTCCGCCTCCTCGCCCGGCAGCTTCTTTCCGGCGTAGTTCAGATAGCCGGCCGCGGCGATCATGACGACCAGCGTGGTCACGATGATCTGGTTGCGGCGGAACAGCTTCTTCATATTTACGTTGGGAAGATCTCGTTTCAGCTTCAATTTCATGTGCAGCACTCCTTTTTTATTCTACCCGCTTTAGTATTTTTATTTTATGAGGCGGGACGCCGAATAATGCTTCCACGGCGGCGGAAATTTCGGACTGGACCACGGGGCTTCCTCCGCCGGAGGCGCTTACGACGACGCCGCTGATCTCCGGGTACACCTCCTTCTCCAGGACCGGCGTTCCGCTGCCGCTCTGGCCTATAAGGATCGTCTCCTCGCTGATCTCCTGATTCTGGATCTGGCGGCTCCCGCCGCCGGAATCGGTCTCGCGGGTCGAGGAGGTGTTCGTATCCCGGTCCGTCAGCCATACCCGCTGTTCGGAGGAACGAAGAACGATCATGACCTCCACCTCGCCGACGCCGTCCACCCGGGAAAGAAGATCCCGAAGGCGCTCCTCCAGGCGCTGCGTATAGGAGGACGCAGGGGCATCCGCCGCGGGCAGAGCCGCAGCGGTGAGGCTGCCGTTCTGCCCGGAGGCGGTGCCGGCGGAGACGGTGCCGGAACCGGCGCTGTATCCGGTGCCTGTGCTGTACCCGGAGCTCACGCTGCTTCCGGTACCCGCGCTGTTTCCGGAACCAGCGCTGTTTCCGGTACCCGAGCTGTTTCCGATGCCTGTGTTGTTTCCGGTACCCGAGCTGCTTCCGATGCCTGTGTTGTTTCCGGTACCTGCGCTGCTTCCGGTACCTGCGCTGCTTCCGGTACCTGCGCTGCTTCCGAAACCGTAACCGGTTCCCGCATCTCCGGTGCCGAGATCACTCCGCGTCGTTACGTTCTTCTTCCCGGACGGAAACGCCAGGATCAGAAGGATAAGCCCCGCCGCCAGCATAAGGATCCAGCGCTGCTTCCCGTCCTTCCAGTTGAATTTCCACGTTTTCGGGTTCCAGTTCATAGAAACGTTCCACCTTCCTTTTCAGCTCTTCGAGAGCACTATGTGCGGCGTCCGGACGGAAAGCTGTCCCGAAACCGCCACTGCCGGCCGCCGTTTCTGTTTCCGCCGCCGGCGGTCCGATCTCCACCGGGGCAACCTCGATCTTCACCGGCGGCACGGCGGCCACCGCCTGGCCGCTTGTTTTCTCCTCAGTAGTCTGTGTTCCGCCCGTTCCCTTTTCCCGCACCGCCGCGGTCACTCTTATCACGGTTCCGAAGTCCGGCTGCTGCGTATCCTTCTCCAGTTCGACCTCCGCCCGCACCGGAACGAGTCCGGCTTCCCGCGCCATCGCCGCCACCTGCGCCGCGGCTGCCTCTTCGCCTTCCGCAAGCATCCTCTGCCTCCGTTCCTCCTCGATCCCCAGCACATCCTGCCGGATGTCCCGCACCTCCGACTGAAAGCGGAATTCTTCGAAATACCGGTCGATCTCGCCGGCGATCCCCAGCCCGCCCAGAAGCGGCCGGATTGTCACGAGAATCAGCACCGCACCGGCGAAAAACCGGATATACCGGACATAGTTCTTCGACGGCAGCAGCATCTCCAGAAGGCTCATCAGGATCAGGAAACACAGAATATCCGCCACCCAGTCATAAAGCCACGTCACCAAACCGCCCCCTTCTGATCCCGCACCGGCTCCTGCTGTACCGGATCCGCCCGTCACGCCAGATATGCCGCGTTCGTCCCCGCGCACGCGATGGCGACGGTCACAATGAAAAGCAGCGCCGCCGTGAGTACAATCCGCAGAAGCGCCCTGTGCCCTTTGGCCGCGGCCGCAACGCAGGCCAGCACGCGCTTATCGCAGACCGGCTCCAGCATTGCCGCCGCACACTGGTAAAGCAGCATCAGAACCAGAAGCTTCACCGCCGGAACGGCCGCTATCACTGCCAGTACGATCACCGCGGCTGTCCCCACCGAATTCTTGATCAGCACGCCGGCCCCCAGAAGCATCTGCGCTGCTGAGACGGCTCCCTGCCCCACGCCCGGGATCAGACCGACTGCCTTCTGGATCGCCCCGGTCTTCAGGGAATCCGCATAGGGAAGCACCATCGCCTGCAAAAGCTGAAGTCCCAATACCAGTCCGAGAAGCGTCTTCATGCCCCAGCCGATGATCTGTTCTACCAGTTCCGTGAGTCTGGAAAAGACATTTTCCTTCGTCAGATTCCCGGCCAGCGCCAGGATGATCCATACGCGCACCAGCGGGATCATAACCGAATTCAGGGTCCATTCTCCCGCCGTCATGCCAAGCATGGCCGTCTCATACATGGCTGCCGACGATACGGCGCCTCCCGCGAAGGCCACGGCCAGAAAGTAAGCCGGCATCAGTACCTTCATAAAACCCAGGATCGTTCCCACCGCCTCCGCCGCCACCGTCATGCTCTCGCCGAGGGCCGCCGTCAGAAGCGTAAACAGGAGCAGATACACCACGTAGAAGCCGGTTTCCGGGATCTGTCCCGACGAGAACACGCCGGAGAAATTGGCAAACACCGCTCCCAGGATCCCCAGCAGAAGGATCTGTCCGATCAGGCTCCCGCCCGTGCTGATCTCCGCAAACAGGGTCCGACGGATCGCGGCCAGCATGTCCTGTCCGATCCCTGTCATATCCCCGGCTGCCAGCTTCCGGACGGTATCCGTCAGACTCAGAGCGGATCCGTCCTGCGCAGACATGGCGTATTCCTCGGCCTCTCCCAGATCCAGGCGATTCAGGATCTCCGAAAACCCACCGAAGGGATCATCTGCCTCCGCTCCGAATGAATTTCCGCACCGCAGAAGACCGTCTCCCGCCGCTCCGAATGGATTTCCGTACCGCAGAAGACCATCTCCCGCCGCTCCGGCGATCTTCCCGTTTAGCATCTGACCGTACCTCGTTACTCCTGGTGCGTTCCTGCATGGCAACAGACCAGATCTCATTGTTCCGGCGGAGTTCCTGCACGGCAGAAGGCTGAGCACTGCCAGTAAAATCACGAACCTCCACGCGGTTCTCTTTCGGCGGCCGGCATTTCCAGGCCATACCGATCCTCTGTACCATGGCCGCGCAGACCCGACGCTTCCCTGCCGTTCAGGCCCGCCGTTTCCCGGCCTCACCGGCGCGGCCCTCATGACAGGAACCCCCGCACCGTCTCCAGGAGCGCCAGCAGGACCGGCATACTGACCGCCAGGATCGACAGCTTTCCGAATATCTCGATCTGGCTCCCCAGGGAGCCGTATCCCGCGTCCTTGCAGATACCGGACGCGAACTCCGCGATGCAGGCGATTCCCACCATTTTCAGAAGCGTGTCCAGGTAAACGCTGCTGATCCGGATGCAGGACTGCACCTTCGCCAGCGTCTCCGTCACCGTCTCCAGCTTCGAGGCGCTGTACAGGCAGATCACCAGTCCCGCCGCCATCGCCAGACAGACGCCGTACTCTCCCTTCACGGCCTTGAGCTGGGCCGCCAGAAGCGCCGCCGCGATCCCAATCACGGCTATGGATATCACTGTCATTTTGTCACCCGCCTGTTCCCGTTTCGCTGATCCTGTTATTTGTTATAGCCGATATAGCCTTTGAAACCTATGTAACCTATATTATTACATCTGAACCGTCCACGAGTTTACAGTGCGAACAGATCCCGGATCGTCTCAAACAGATCGTAGATATACGGAACCATCCAGAACAGCACGAGGATCAGTCCCGCCAGGCTGGTCAGAAACGCCTGCTCCTCCCGGCCGCTGTGCTTCAATACCTGACAGATCACCGACACCAGGATCCCCACCGCCGCGATCCGGAATATCAGATTCACTCCCATACGAACCTCCTTCTGCCGCCGGCGCCGCTCTTCCGCCCGGCCCTCGCCCTTTTATCCCTATACGAAGCCTTTCTCCGCTTTCGCAGACCATCCATTCGGTTCACAGCGGTCCCCGCTTCCGCCCACATGCAAGTCCTGACCCCAACAGCTTCCTCTAGCATAGGATCACCGACAGAAACAGTCCGCCCATGATCCCCAGGCAGGTACACATCCGCGTCCGCTCCGGTTCGTGCTCCCGAAGAAAACCGATGGACAGGTCCAGCTGCTCCAGATACAGGGCGATGGTCCGCTCCTGCATCCCCACGTCCAGATATCCCAGATGCTCTCCGAATTCCGCCAGCTCCGTCCGTTCCCGCGCGGACAGCAGCATCGTCTTCGCCTGCCTGTCCAGCTCTTCCCGCCAGATCCGGGCAAAGGTCTCCCCATTCTGCTGCTTCAGCCGTTCCGCCACCCGGCAGAACCAGGCGGCCGCCGGCCCGTCCGTCTTCCTCCCGACCCGTTCCAGCGCCTCGTCAAGCGGCGACATGGCGTAAAGGATCTCTCCCCGCAGCAGATAGATCATCCGGCGCAGCTGTTCCAGCATCCGCCGGTGGGCCTGCCACTGCCGCGCCTTCAGGATCCCAAGCGCGCCGCAGGAGGCGGTCACCAGCATACAGCCCGCAATCCGCAGCCAGATCATAAGACGCCTCCTTTCCCACTTAAACCGCACGCCCAGTCAGGCCCTGTTGTGCCATCCGTCCGGTCAGACCACGATGCACCGCACGCATGGTATAGTCCAGATGCGCCGTCCAGACGGTCCTGCTTTGATGCGCCGTCTCTTCGGTCCGGTTCCGGGCCGTCCGCCGCATCCAGCCGTCTTCCGTCTCTGTCCCGGATCTCCTCCACGGTTCCCACGCCGTTCCGGCTGCTCAGAACGACGTACCGGTCGAACATCCGCTCCCGGACCATATCTCCCAGTACCGGTTTCCTGGCCACATCCTCCACGCAGTCGCCGTGAACCGTGGCCAGTACCCGGCACCCGCAGTTCATCACATACCGCATGGCGTCGATGTCCTCCTTCCCTCCGATCTCGTCCACCGCGATCACCTCCGGCGACATGGCGCGAACCAGCATCATCATTCCCTTCGCCTTCGGACAGCAGTCCAGCACATCCGTGCGGGCGCCCAGATCGTTCTGCGGAATCCCCTGCCAACAGGCTGCCAGCTCCGACCGCTCGTCCACCACGCCGACCGTGAATCCCCTGACCCGCTCACTTCGATCCGAGACGGCAGAAGACTCTCCCGGCCCCCGCGGCGCTGCGGCCTGCCGTCCTTCTCCCATGTTCCGAACATTTGTGACCGGCCGTTTCACTTCCAAGCTCCGGATGTCTTTATCCGCTCTCCCGGTACCCGCACCGATACCCCCGGCGTACCCGTCCGACAGCTGACGCACCGCGTCCCGCAGAAGCGTCGTCTTCCCGCAGCGGGGCGGCGACACAATAAGCGTGTGGAGCGCCTGTCCGTCTCTCAGCAGATACGGCATGACCGGATCGGCGCAGCCGCGCACCTGATGGGCCAGCCGCACGTTCAGGAAGGAGACGTATTTGATCGTCCGAACGCCCCTCTCATCCATGACCGTCTTACCGGCCAGTCCGATCCGGTGTCCGCCCTGGATCGTAATGAAGCCCTGCCGGATCTCCTCCTCGAACGCATAGAGAGAATGGCCGCTCACCGCCTCCAGTGTTTCCCGCAGATCCTGCTGCGTCGCCCGGTACGCATGCCGCAGACGGTCTCTCCGTTGCCTGCCACTCTGCAACAGCTCATCCTGCCGCATCTCCCTCCGCTGCCAGTCACTCTGCAACAGCCCATCCTGCCGCATCTCCCTCCGCTGCCAGTCGCTCTGCAACGGCCCATCCTGCCGCAGATCTCTCCTCCAGTCTTCCTTCCGCGAACCCCCGCCTGCCGGAAACAAAGCCTCTGTCTCCCGCAGCCCGTCCCGCTCCAGCACATACTCCTGCCCGTCGCAGACCACGAACACCGGCCGGCCGGCCCGCAGCCGGATCTCCTGTACCTTCTCCCAGTCCGGCGCCGCCTTCCCGAGAAGCTCCCGGATGGGCCCCGCGAAGATCCTTAAGAGCTCGTCTCTCTTCCCCATACAAAAATCCCTCCTCGCTCCCCACAATATATGTGGGGGCGGGAGGGATTCATTCCACAAAAATACGAATTAATCCGTACAGTAATTAATGAACCGCACGACCTTCACGTACTTCTCCACCGACAGGATCTCCACGATCTCGTCCGAATTGCGGATCCGGGGAAGCCTGACGGAAATGATCGTGCTGCAGCCGCCGTCCGCGCCGTACCCGATGATCTCCTTTTCACTGATATAGCCGCCCTCGCCCTCGATAATACGGTACACGACCGGCAGGTATTCCGCCGCCTGCACCTCGATATAAAGGCCGAAGGTATTGCATTCTCTGGAAAAATGATAGGCCACGGGCTTCAGCCATGACACGGTCAGATAGACCGCCAGCGTTCCCAGAAGCCCGCCGGAATAGAATCCGATGCCGATCGCCAGACCGATACAGGCGGCGACCCACAGACCGGCCGCCGTCGTCAGACCCCGCACCTCCAGCTTCCGGCCCGTCATGATGCTGCCCGCGCCCAGAAAGCCGATGCCGCTGATGACCTGCGCGCCCAGACGCGCCGGATCCCCGGCCTGATAATACGCATACATATACTGGCCCGTCAGCATCACGACTGCCGCGCCGATACACACCAGCATATAGGTCCGCATCCCGGCCGACTGATTGCTCTTCGCCCGTTCGATCCCAAGCACGCAGCCGCAGGCCGCGGCCAGAAAGATCCGAAATACAATAGAGACCATATTCATGTCATGTAATATGGCCGTCCATTCCCTCAGCGTCTCCAAAACTCATCCCCGCCTTCTCTCTTACCCCCGAAAAAAACGTTCCCGCAACTGACACTATCATACCATTTTTCCCCCCTTTGTGTCAATGAATAACGACACGCCGGATGAAAGGATGAAAGGCCAGCTGCGGGAACGGATCCCGGTCGGTCTATGCGATTATCCCTGTCGAAACCGACTGCGCAGGCAGCAGAAGCTCCGCCGTCTGCCCGTTTATGCGGACGCACACAGGCGTCATGCGGTCGGTCCTGTTCAGCATCACAGCCACGATGCGCCCGTCCGGACATTTCCACGCGGTGAGCTCCAGACCGTCCGTAAACCCGCTGGCGCCGATCCGCACGGAGCCCGGCAGGATATAATGGGAGAAATGCTCATAATATTCCTGCAAAAGCTGCGGCATGAGCAGCTTCTTCTCCGTATCGAACAGCACCGGCGCAAGACAGTAGTTGGCCACATGGTTCGGGCCGCCGTTCTGATCCAGAAGCAGGTTCCAGTCGTAGAAAGCTGTGGCGCCGTGGTTTAAGTCCCCGATGATCTCGTGCGCCAGGGACAGAGCCGCCGAAACGATCTTCTCCGGATCCCCGCTGTCGATCCCGACGCAGCTCTCCGACGCGATCAGCTTCTTGTCCGGGAAGCGCTCCCGCACCAGATCCAGCGCCTCAAAATGATCCCCGGTATACCAGTGGAACGCGGCCCCGGCGACCATCGCGTCCGTCTCATCGTCGATCACCTCGCTGGTCCATTCATAGAGCCGTTCCTTATTGTGGTCCCACAGAAAGATCTCTACATTCTCAAGTCCGTGGCGGACCATGGCCGGATACATATGATCCCGCAGAAACACCTTCTGCTCCGCAGCGGTATAGACGCAGGAATCCCATGGAGTCACCGCATGCGCCTCATTCTGGAGGGTAAGCCTCTCCACGTCGTAGCCGCGCTTTTGAAATTCCTGAATATAACGGCACAGATACTCCGCCCACATGTCCCGGTACTCCGGCCTCAGATGTCCGCCGCGGACGCGGCGGCCGTTGTCCTTCATAAACGCCGGCGGCGACCAGGGCGACAAAAGCAGCTTCAGCGGCCGTCCCACATACGCCTGAATGTCGTCCAGCAGCGGGAAAATATACCGGCCTTCCCGCTCGAGGTTAAAGCTTAACAGCTCCTTATCGTCCGGATCCGACATGGCCTCGTACTGCTCCACCGAGAAATCACAGCTGTCCACCGGAACGCGGAGCACCTGATAATTCATACGCTCCGGGCTGAAGTACATTTCCAGGAACTGCTGCTTCTGCTGCCCGCTCATCAGGGAATACACATAGGCGGCCGCGTCCGTCGCAGCACCGCCGAACCCTTCGAAGGTCCCGTACTCCAGGTCCGGATAGAGGTCCACGGAATCGAATTCGATCCCCGGATCCGGGCGGAACGCGACATTCTGATGAAAACTGCCCTTAAAGCCTCCGTGCCCGTAGGTCGTAAACAGCTCCAGTTCCATCCTCTACACCTCTCCAAACCATCCGAAGTCCACGCAGCGTCCCAGATCCCAGGCGTCCCAGCCCTTCCAGGCGTCGCCGTCCACCGTGTCGATCAGCAGCTTGTAGCTCCAGAAGAAATACCCGGAGCCGCAGGCCCACGCCTTCTTCTGCATCCGGTCGATGGCCGTGTAGATCTTCTTCTTCTCATCATCGGAGACCTCCGTCATCGCCTCCATCTCGCCGTTTAAGACCGTCTGGCCTCCCTTGGTGTCGCGCCCGCAGGCCATGGAGTTGAACAGGCACCACTCGCCGACGATCACCGGGAAATACTTCTGCATCTCGATGATCTCCTTCTCGTAGTTCTCCTCCACGAATTTCTCATAGGCCTCCACATTCTGCTCGCAGCCCATGGATTCCGCCACCATCAGATACATATGGGTGTCCAGGACCACGTTGGCGTACTTCTCCTCCTGCATGAAGTCCTTCCACGCGGTGAAATCGAAGCCGTCGTGGATCACGACCACCTTATCCTCCGCCAGATGAGGATTGATCTTATCATATGCGGTCAGATAGAACTCACGGAGCTGTCCCATCTCATATCCCTTCGATCCGGCGGCCTTCTCCGGCTCCACCGGTGCGTAGCGCTGAGCCACGGCCATGGTCTCCCACATCTCCGTGGAAACCGGTTCATTTAAGATCTCGATGCCCCATAAGCCTTCCCGGTGTCCGTAGCGCTCCGCCAGCCGCTCCAGAACCGTATAGACGAATTCGATCTCCTCCGGCTCCTGGAAGAACTTGCAGACGCCGCAGATGCCGCCGTTGTCGAAGCCGTTCTGGGAATCCGGCGCCGTGTGGAGGTCGATCAGGATCTTCAGTCCGTAGCGCTCCGCCCACAGAAACGCCTTGTCCAGCTCCCCGATGCAGCCGATGAACGGCTCCCGGTCACCGAAGATGAAATACGGCACCGGGATACGAACCGTATTTAAGCCCATCCGCTTCATCGTAATGAAATCCCGCTCCGTGATATACTCGCTGCGGTGGATCCGCATGCGGGCTTCGTAGACCTCCGGAGCCAGCTGCCTCGGAAGATAGTACTCGTCCTCCGCGGTGGTTCCGTCAAACAGGGCCGGATTCATCCATTTCTCCAATACCAGCCAGTTGCCCAGATTGACGCCCTTAATATCCTTGATGATTCCTTTATTCACGAAAAATCCCTCCTGTTCTCAGATAAATGTGATCGCTTCTTTTGTGAAAAACGGGGCTGATAACGCATTATCAGCCCCGCCATACTGCTCAGTCACAAGCAGGATCAGGTACGAAACCCGAATAGAAATGTAATTTCGACTTACTGTCCAAGGCTCTCGATGTAAGCGTCAAGCTGCTTCTGGCATTCTTCAACAACCTTGTCGATACCCGCAGCCTTCATCGCCTGACGGTACTCCTCGATGGAAGCCTCTACATCGTCCGTGTAGCCCAGCTCCAGCGGCCAGCCATACTGCTGCTTCGCGTTGGTGCAGGCGGCGACCTCAGTCGTGATGTTGGTGGTATCCAGAACGAAGCCGGTGAACTTCTCGGTTCCTACGCCGTCCTTGATGGTCTCTTCCCATCCCTGACGGATGGTGTCATACTCTTCGGGAACGCCGGCCTGGTTGCGGTTCAGTTCCATCGTACGGGCAGCCCACATGGCGTTGGTGCTGTACAGATCCATGTCGAGAATCGTGAACTGTCCCTGATCGTTCAGCTCATAGGTCGTGCCCTCAATACCATAGTAGAACGCGTCATACACTTCCTGATCGGTCGTGATCAGGTTCCACAGCGCAAGGGCTCTCTCCGGATTCTTCGATGTGTTGGAGATAACCATGCAGTCCTGGGTGAACGGAAGATGGGCGACATCCTTGGTCATGGTGCCGTACTTGAAATCCCAATCCGGCTGCTGAACCGTGTAACCGGACCAGGTATCGATGTTGTGGAAGGTCAGACCCGCCTTGCCGTTCTGGGTCTTCTGGGAATCCGTATCAGCCAGCGCAGACTTGGACCAGTAGCCCTTGTCGCTCCACTCCTTCATCCTCTTGTAGAAATCAGTCGCTCCATCCAGATCATACAGAGGCGTCACAGTCGGATGCTCCGCGGACGGATCGTAGAACAGGAAACGCAGGTTCGCGTCGATATCGTAAAGTCCGTTGGATCTGGTCCATACCAGAGAGGTCTCAGGGCCGGAGGAGTACTCATTGATAGCCTCCATCTCCGGATGATTGGCAACAATGTAATCGCAGTACTGCTCGACTTCTTCGAAGGTATCGATCGTATCGGTGATGCCGGCTTCCGAAGCGATGTCGCCGCGGTAGATCGCGCCGTAGGTCGTATAGGTCGGAAGCAGGGTCGGAACCGCGTACAGATGTCCGTCTACGGTAGCCTGCGCCAGCGCGGTCTCAGACTGCAGCGCATAGTTGTCAGGAGCGTACTGCTGAAGCATGGTATCCAGCTCCATGAACGCGCCTCTTCTCGCCAGGTTGGAGAATCCCAGCCAGCCGGCGCAGTAGGCCATATCGAACGCCTCGCCGGAGGAGAACAGAAGCGGATACTTCTGCGCATACTCAGCCCAGCCGATCCAGTTGATCTTCAGCGTGCAGTTCAGTTTCTCTTTCAGCAGCTTATTCAGGTTCTCATCCACGATATCCTGTCCGGCAGGACGGTCGCTGATGACGTACATCACGAGTTCCACTTCCTTGGAAGTATCAACCGCAGCCGCCTCACCGGAGCCGCCGCCCGATGCGGAGCCGCCTGACGAAGATCCGCCGCCGCAGCCGGTGAGAAGGCTTAAGCCCATCGCAGCTGCAAGCAGTGTTGCAAGTACTCTTTTTTTCATTCTTTTTACCTCCTTATAATTCCCACAGCGCGGATGCGCCGGTGGTTACATGAATATCTTTCCGCGTACCGCCGCAGTTTACGGCGGCACACGGATCATCAACGCTTTTACGGCTACGCAATCATCCCTTGACGGAACCGATCGTGATACCGGCGATGAAGTACTTCTGTACGAACGGATACACGATCACGATGGGGCCTGTGGCCACAACCGCCATCGCCAGCTTCAGGGAGTTGGACGGCAGGTTCTGGACCTGGATGCCGGCCTGCGCCGCGATCCGCGACAGCGCCTGCGTCTGCTGCTGGATCGAATACAGCATGTACTGCAGCGGGTACTTGGTCTCGGTGCTCATGTACAGCATGGCGTTGTACCAGTCGTTCCAGTAGCCCAGGGCCAGGAACAGACCGATGGTCGCCAGACCGGACTTCAGCAGCGGAAGGATGATCGTGAATAGGATCCTCCACTCGCCCGCTCCGTCCAGCTTCGCCGACTCGATCAGGGAGAACGGTACGTTGTTCACGAAGGTCCTCATGATCAGCAGGTAGAATACGTTGAACATACCCGGCAGGATCAGCGCCAGCATGTTATCCTTCAGGTGCAGGTACTGGATATAGAAAATGTAGGTGCTGACCATTCCGCCGTTGAACAGCGTCGTAAAATAGAAGAAGAACGACAGCCAGTTGCGGTATTTGAAATCCTTGCGGCTGATGACGTATGCCGTCATCGTGGTCAGCAGAAGACCCAGCAGGGTGCCGACAGCCGTGATGAAGATGGACACGCCATAGGCGCGGATGATCCTCTCAGGCGTCTTGAAGATAATGCCGTAAGCCTCCAGGGAGAACTCTCCCGGGATCAGGCTGAAGCCGTGGAAGCTGATCCACTGCTCCGCGGTCACGGAACCGGACAGAAGCAGAAGGAACGGGATCAGGCAGACCACAGCGACCAGAAGCACGATACTGTAGCAGATTACATAGAAGGCCTTGGAAGATGCGCTCAGCTTGATCTTGCGCGGCGCGGACGCCATCATATCTTTATCATTCTTTGCCATAATGTCTTCCCCTCCTTCTTTAGAACAGCGCGTAGTCTTCGTCGATCTTCTTCACGATCGTGTTGACGATCATGATGATGGCGAAGCACAGTACGGACTGATAGAATGTGGCCGCAGCGGTCATACCGATATCCGGGTTCGTGATCAGGGACCGGAACACGTAGGTATCGATCACGTCGGTGGCGTTGAACAGCTGGCCGTTATTTCCTACGATCTGGTAGAACATCTCGAAGTCTCCGCGGAGGATTCGTCCTACCTGCAGCAGGATCATGGTCACCAGGGTCGGACGGATGGACGGCAGCGTGATATAGCGGATACGCTGGAAGATCGTCGCGCCGTCGATGGCGGCCGCCTCGTTGATCTCACCGTCGACGCCGGTCACGGCTGCGATGTAGATAACCGAGTTATAACCGGTCCATTTCCACGCGTTGAACGCGCAGATGATGATCGGCCAGGCCATCGGCATCATGTAGAAGTTCACCTTCTCGCCGCCAAATGTCTGGATGATCGAATTGATCAGACCGGTCTCATAGTTGAAAATGGAGAACACGAAAACTCCGACGACAACCCATGAAATAAAGTACGGAAGCAGGATGACCGTCTGTGTCACCTTCTTGAAGTATTTGGCGTTGATCTCTGTGATGAAAATGGCGATGATGACGGCCAAAAGCTGAGAAGTGATCAGATTCAGCAGGTTGTACAGGATCGTATTGCGGGTGATGAGCCAGCCGGTTCCGGAGCTGAACAGATATCCGAAGTTCTGCAGTCCGTTAAACGGGCTTCCAAACACACCCAGGTTGTAACGATACTCCTTGAAAGCGAGGATCAGGCCGCTCATCGGGAAGTACGACATGACGAGCACCAGCAGAAACGCCGGGGCCGCCATCGCAAAAAGTGCTTTGTTCTTCTTAAATTCGTCGAAAAAGCCTTCTTTTTTCATACCAAACCTCCTTATTTTTATTTCTTTTTTTGGGCCCTTTTTCTGAAACATATACAGATTAACATGCCCCCCCGCGATTTGTCAACAGTTTTTGTGAATAATTTACAACTAAATCTAAATTTGATACATGTCCGTGGAAATAGTTTATAAAAATTTTAGAATTTGACTGGTTGATTCTTGTACTTATTCCCTATATAAGTTCGGAATTATAGTAGAATTTACCAGAAGAAGCCAAAAAGTCGCTAAAAGTCCTGCATCATGCAAGTTTTTTGACAATTCCCTTCAGATATGATATATTGATTCTAAAATATTACCCACCGAGGAGCCTGCGATGATGCACCTGAGAAAACCGGCATTCCCTACAGTCACATACAAGCGCATGTTCTGGAAGCATTACATGCAGTACGCCCTGATCTTCCTGGCGCTGCTTTTCGTCATGATGCTCCTCTCCGCCCACTTTACCCGCGTCCAGCGGCAGGAATCTGTGAAGCAGGCGGCGGCAGCGCTGTCCGGCTATGCCGATTCGGTCATCACGGAAGCCCAGAGGCTCGCGGTGAATATCGGCCGGAACGAGTCCTTTCGGACTCTTAGTTCCTCCGACACAGCCGAGCTGGACTTTACGCAGCTGGATTCGACCGTTTTCTTCACAGCCCAGAAGAATCTGGTTTCCTTCAAGGCCCTGAACCGGCGCATCGAATCCCTCAGCATCCGCCTCTACGGACACCGGTACGTGATCTCCGACTCCGGTACGATCACTCTGGACAGCTTCTACCAGAGCGCCTTTAACGCGGATCCGGAAGAGGATCCGGAATATCTGAACCCCCTGGGCCCCCGTAAATTTCGCTTTCTTGCCCAGGGCTCCATTGTAAAGGGACAGACGCCGGCCCATCCGATGCTGATTCTGTCCCTCATTAACAACAATACCACCCACTATGGCAATCTGTTTCTGTCGCTTGACGAGCACCAGATGGAAGAGGATCTGGCGGCGCTCATCTCGGATGATATGGAATACTTCCTGCTCGACGCAGATCACCAGCTGATCCTTTCCAACAGCGGCCAGACCGATGCCGGGCTGCCGGACGGTGTCCTTAAGCAGGACAGCCGGTTTGCTTCCACAGCAGACAGCTTAAGCGGCTGGCTCTGCACAGTGGGCTATTCCGACGCATTCGTAAAGCGGCAGCTGCGGAACCAGCTTCTCCTCTTTTCGGGACTGTTTCTGCTGATCCTGCTGGGACTTTTCCCTCTTACCCACCTGATCTGCTCCCGCAATTATGCGCCCATCCACGAGCTGTCCTCCATCGTCGGAGCAGGCAGCACAGACACTGAAACCGAGATGGAATACGAAGCGCTTAAGAAAGCCATCCAATCCGTTTTTGAGAACAAAGCGCTTCTGGAGGAACAGATCCTGATCTACCGGCCACTTCTGATCAACAGCCTGCTCCTGGATCTTCTGGACAGTACCCGGCACGATTACGCATCGCCGCTGTCGGGCCTGAAAAGCCTGGGGATCGTGCTCCCGTTCCCGGTCTGGCAGTGCATTTCCGTCATCACCGATAACGCCGCGCCGGGTTTTCTTGAACGCATCTGCCGGGACATTTCCTCAGAGAATACAGTATGCGTGTTTATCTCCTACCGGCGGCGCCAGGGCGCCCTGGTTCTGAACAGTTCAGACAACAGAAGCGCGGACGACGCATGCAAACGTCTTGCTGACCGTCTGGAACGCGAAGAGCAGATCCTGGCCTTTGGAACCGGCTGTACGTCCGGCGACGTCCGTCTGGCCTCCGTCTCCTACGAACAGTCCCAAAATGCGCTGGACTATCTGGCCCTGCGCCCCGCGGGCAAGGGGATCTCCTTCGATTCCGTGAACCAGGCAGGAGCCCGGTCTGTCCGCCGCCCATCCGGCCTGGACAACCTGGAGGTCGTCTTCTCCGCCGGCCATTTCGAGGAAGGCGAACGGCTCCTGATGGAATATCTGGACGGCGCCTGCTCGGGCGGATTCGTCAGAAAGAGCTATCTTTTGTACGCAAGGGACCGGCTGCTTTCCGCAGTGCAAAAACTCAGAGAGAGCCAGAAGCTCTCCTTCGACGAGGAAAGGCTTGCGCAGTTTCAACCGGAGAAGCCCAGTTCCTACGAAGAATTCTATGGGCTTGTGCTCACCGTCTGCAGGGAGCTGGAATCCCTGTCCGCCAGTCAGGAGGAACAGGCTGTTTCCGATTCCTCCCGTCAGATTCTCCGCTTTCTGGAGGAGCATCTCTGCGACGAGATGTTTTCCTTAAGCCAGCTGGCGGCAGCCTTCGGCCTGTCTGAAAGCATGATGAGCCGCCGCGTCAAGCAGCTGACTGGGCAGACCTTTCTGGCCTATGTCACGCAGAAGCGGATCGACCTGGCCTGCCGCCTGCTTGCCACGACCGACATGTCTGTCTTAAGCGTGGCAAAAGCCTCCGGATATGAAAATGACATCACATTCCGAAGGCTTTTCAAAAAATACATGCGTGTAACTCCCGGCGAATACCGCAGCCAGTTTCCCTCTTAACCGAGGATCTCCCTGTGCCACTTTCCGCCGGTAAAATCAGGTACATCCACCACGGCTCCGCCCCGCGCAACCGACATCTCGGAAAGCGCCGTCACGGCCATCCAGCTGGCGGCGTCATAGACGTCTACCGGCATGGGCGCATCTTCGCGCAGAGCCTTAAAGAACTGCTGGAATTCCAGCCAGTCCATTCCGTCGTGACCACCCTGTACTCCGTCGATCAGAAACTGCTTCCACAGGGGATGATCGTATTCTTCCTCGTATTCCGCCGCATTGCCGGAGCAGGTCCGGCGCCAGTCAAAATCATGGGCCTTATGCGCAGCGCAGTCTAGAAACACCGAATCGGTGGCCTCCTCATACATTCCCTTCGTGCCCCGCACCGTAAATCCCCTGCTGTAATATCTCGGCAGCGTCGTATCAAGCGTAAGCACGATGGTCGATCCGTCGGCGCATTTAATCACTGTCGTGACCACATCCCCCTGGGCGAACTGCCGGCTTTTCAGGAATTCGTCCTCCGGCTTATTCTCCAGGATATAGGCGTGCAGCCCCGCCGCCCTGGACGCCGTGGAGGACAGCGTCATCATCCGGTTCCCCCGGTTGATCTTCAGGATCTTCGCGATCGGCCCCAGGTCGTGAGTGGGATAGTTATCGCAGTTGTGGCTCAGATAGTTCCGCAGCCGGTAATGCCGGTTTTCCCGTCCGAAGGAGATCTCATCCCGCAGATCATGCTGATACCCGCCGCTGCAGTGGACCACCTCTCCCAGGACGCCCTGCTCTACCATGTTTAAAACCATCATCTCTCTCCTGCCGAAGCAGCAGTTCTCCAGGAACATAAACGGCGTCTTCGTCTCCTCATACACCTTCACAAGCTCATAGCACTGCTCCAGCGTGTAGGAGCCGCCTACCTCCATGGCGACGGCCTTGCCCGCGCGCATGGCGGCGACCGCGATCTCCGCATGGTATTCCCAGGCTGTGGCGATGATAATGACATTGACCTCCGGATCCGCGATCACGTCCCGGTATTCCGTATAAACATGAGGTCTTGCCTGTCCGGCCTCCTCCACGAGGCGCGCTCCGGCCTCCGCCCGGTCCTCATAGACGTCGCATACCGCCGTCACCCGTTCGTTCTGAGCAAGAACCACGCTGCTTAGCAGTCCCTGCCCTCTTCCGCCTAAGCCGATGTAACCAATCCTGATGTTCTCCATAGATCCTGTTCTCCTTTTTATTCTTTTACCGCCCCGATCATCATGCCCTTGACAAAATACTTCTGCAGAAACGGATAGACACAAAGGATCGGGAGCAGAGCAACTACGATCACAACATATTTCAGCTGCAGACTGATCAGGCTCTGGGATGCAGAGCCCATGGCCTGCCTGCTCATCGTCTCGTTATTGATCAGTATCTTCATCAGATACACCTGCAGCGGCTGCAGATCCTTGCGTCCGGGCAGATAGATCATTGCGGTAAAATAGCTGTTCCACATCTGCACAGCGTAATAGATCACCAGCACGGAAATGATCGGCTTGGACAGCGGAATAAATATCTTCCACAAAATAGCGTATTCCGACGCGCCGTCGATCTTGGCGGATTCGTACAGACTATCCGATATGGAGGACAGAAACGTCCTCGCTACGATGATGTAGTACGGCGCCGCGCCTGCCGGCAGAATGATCGCCCACCGGGTATTGTAAAGTCCCAGCTTATTGACCAGGATAAACATCGGGATCAGGGAACCTGACAGAAACATGGACACCGAGAAAAAGATGGCCAGCGGTTTCCTCAGGAAAAACTGCTTTCTGGACAGCGGATACGCCGCCAGTAAGGTAAGGACCGTGCTTACAGTGGTTCCGACCAGCGTATACCAGACGGTATTGTAGTAGGACCGCCAGATCTCTGAATTCCGGAATACCACCTGATACGCCTGTGTGGAAAAACCGTCCGGCAGCAGGACCACGCGGTTGGCCAGCACGGATTCCGGAGCGCTGATGGACATGCTGAATACATAGATCAGCGGATACGCCGTAATGCAGGCAGCCAGAAAGCAGATGATGTAATTAGCCGCTGTATAGATTATATCACCGGCTGACATATAATGAAGTCTTTTTGTCATACTGCTCCTTTCTGATTTCTTTACCACAGCGAGTTGTCAGAAACCTTTTTACTGATCGAATTGGCGATAAAGACCAGGATCAGGTTGATCAGGGAATTGAACAGCCCCACCGCCGAGGCAAAGCTGTAATTTCCTTCCACCAGACCGGTTCGGTAGGTGTAGGATGAGATTACGTCCGCCACATCCAGCGTCACAGGGTTGTAAAGCAGGATCAGCTTCTCATAGCCTACGCTCATCAGGCTTCCAAGCTGCAGGATGAACGTCACCACGATCGTCGGCATGATACTGGGAATCGAAATGTGCAGCACTCTCTGGAGCCTGCTGGCGCCGTCGATCTTCGAAGCCTCGTAAAGCTCAGGAGAAACACCGGTAAGTGCGGCCAGATAGATGATCGCAGACCACCCGAAGCCCTGCCAGATCCCGCTTGCGATAAAAATGGTGCGAAACCACTTCGGTTCCATCAGGAAATTGACCGGCTTGCCACCAAACGCCTTGATGATGCTGTTGATAATCCCGGTACTCGGAGAAAGAAAGTTCACCAGCATGCCGCATATAACGACCGTGGATATAAAATAAGGAATATAGCTGACCGCCTGAACCACCCGTTTATACAGTCCCTGTCTCAGATCATTGGTCAGCAGAGCGAAAACGATCGGAATCGGGAACCCCCATAAAATACTGTAAACGCTGATCAGGATCGTATTTCTCAGCACTCTGGTGAAGTAGGGAGACCGGAAGAAACGCAGAAAGTGTTCGAACCCGACCCACTCGCTTCCCCAGATCCCCGTTGTATATTTAAAATTTTTAAATGCAATGATATTGCCGTACATCGGATAATAGAAAAAGATCAGATAATGAAGGAATACCGGCAGCACGATAATGATCAGAGCCTTGTCCCTCCTGACATTTTTCTTGAACTGTACCCAGCTTTTCTCCCATTTCTGTTTCATGCATAACCCCCTTCTTCCGCTTCTGTCCGTCAGTATCTGCCGAAGCTGACGGTTGCTGAAGAAAGAGGGGCGGCGCCGCGCCCCTCTTTGCCTTTTCTCTGCCTCTCCTCAGATCACTGCTCAAGACGGTCGTACTGAGCCTGCTTTACTGCAAGAATATCGTCTACGCCAAGTTCCTTTACCCTGGATACATAGTCGTCCCATTCCGCTTCCACATCCGCCGTCCCGACAATGAATTTGCCGGTCATTTCCCAGATATACGTAGCCAGATCTCCGGACTTACCGGCGATCACTTCGTTCTCCTCTTCCGTCGCGGGCGGCAGCACCAGGCCTGAACTTGCCAGGGGCCTCGTTCTCTCGGATACGGTCACAAAACGCTCCCGCATTTCGTCGTCATACTCATACTGCATGGCTGCGCCCCTCTTCTCGGACATGATATAGGGCAGGCCCAACTGGCAGCCGTATGCGGAAAGTACTTCATTCGCGCTCAGGCCGTCCGGATTATTGGTCACATATTCGGTCAGGCTGTAAGAGCCGTCGCCGTTATCGGTGTACGTCTCGCCTTCCACGCCCAGGTTCATCAGGAGCGTGCCTTCCTCGCTCATCAGGTAGTTGATCAGGGCGATCACGACCTCCGGATGCTCGCACTTGCTGGAAACAACATACCCGTTCACGCCCATATCTCCGAGAACCTCTACCATCTGCGCGTAGGGACCCTTGGGGGGAACCAGCGGCACCAGCTTGGCGTCCGCTACTCCGTTGGAATGAAGGGTTTCTTCGATCATCGGAATCTGGGAAGGATAAACGGAAAACGCGCCGACTTCATTGCGGGCGGCCTTCTCATACAGCTTGTTCTCATCCCCCAGCGTCAAAAACTCGGGGTCGAGGAGCCCTTCCTCATAAAAATTATTCAGCCAGACAAAGAATTCCTTCGCCCTGTCGCTGATAAACTCGTACTGCATCTTTCCATTCTCATCGGGATACCAGCCGTCGGAATAGAACAGGTGCAATCCCCACGCATGAGCCCAGAAGGTGGTATACCATACATGGCCGCCGGCGAAAAACGGGATCTCATTGCCGGGATTTCCGTCGCCGTCCGCATCCTCGTCACGGAATGCGCGAAGAACCGTCATCCAGTCGTCGATCGTCTCCGGCTCCTGAAGCCCCAGCCTGTCCAGCCAGTCCTTACGGACCACGAAGCAGTAGGGCATGAAATACGCGTTCTCACTGACCGTGTTAATGGAGTAAATATGTCCGTCCGCCGACGTCAGAGACTTCACGCGCGGGAACGCCTCGTACATCTTCTTGATGTTGTCGCCGTACCGGTCGATATAATCCTCCAGCGGAATGATCGTGCCGTCGCCGCCAAGGCCGCCCAGATTCAGGCCGTTTGGAAGGAGCATCACATCCGGAATGTCCCCGCTCGCACTGACGCGCAGCTTCATCACCTCATCATACTGAGCCGCAGCCGTCACGTCCCAGTTGATCTTCACATTGGTACGCTTTTCAATTTCCTGCCACAGCGGAAGATTGTCGGCCAGGGAAGCCACGCTGCCGTCCGGCGTAGCCACCGTGATCTCCACAGGCTCCGCCAGAGGGAATGTGATCTCCCCGGAAGCTTCTGCTCCTGCGGCGGCCGTCTGCTGCCCGGAATCCTCCTGCTCAGGCGCCTGCGTCTCCTGCTGCGCCTGCGTCGTGCTTCCCGCCGCAGCACCGGAGGCACCACCCGTTGTGCCGCCGCCGCCTCCGCATCCGCTGAGCGTCCCTGCCGCCAGAGCCGCCGTCAGAAGAACCGATAGTAACCTTCTCTTCATAATAGACCCCCTTTTCGCGCCATTACGCGACTGAATTGTTATTTAAGATAACCAGTTATCTTATGTTATCAGATTATCAAGATTTGCAATATCCTTCAACAAACCATTTTTGCAGAACATTCAATTTTTTCAGAATACTTAAAAAGGGGCGTCTCCCGATCTGTAAATCGGAGGCGGCGGTATACAACAGCCCGCCGCCGGAAATGCAAAAAACGCGTCACTGACGCGTTTTCAGCATTTCTTCCATTCTCTGTTCTTTGGCAGCTATATCGCGAACCAGTTGCAACTGATTCCGCGCCCTGTCCAGGTTCTGCTGCTTACGGCTGATCTTAAAGTACGTATCGCCGTTCAGATAGTCGGTCAAAAACCGGATCCCGCACTCGTAGGTCATCAGCTTCACGGAAAACGGAAGCAGCTCAAGCTCCCTTTCCCGCAGGCAGTCCCTCATCTCCTCCAGGTATCCCTTCGCAAACGCCTCAAACGCCTCCACACGGAAGCTGACCCGGCTCAGATCCGCCTCGTCCTCGGCTGCCGCGGAGCCCCCCAGACGCAGGGCGTCCCCGAAATCATACAGGGCGCTCCCCGGCATGACCGTATCCAGATCAATGACACAGACGGCCTTTCCGCTTACCGCGTCGAACAGGATATTGTTGATCTTCGTATCATTATGGGTAACCCGCAGCGGGATCTTCCCTTCTCCGATCCCCTTCACAACGGTATCCGCCCAACAGGCATTTTCCAGGGCAAATCTGATCTCCTCCCGAACAGAGTCCGCCCGTCCCGCCCGGTCCTCCCGGACGGCCTTCTTAAGCGCTTCAACCCTCTTGGGAGTATGGTGAAAATCCGGAATCGTTTCATGAAGCGTCTCGATCGGGAACGCGTCCAGAAGCCTCTGGAAATGACCGAAGCCGACGCCGGCCTCGTACAGAGCCTCCGGCGTACCGCTATCCTCGATCGTCTTCGTTCCGGTAATGAATTTATACATACGGAACACGTTCTTCTCATCCAGCTTAAAGCATCTCTCTCCCGTCTTCGTCGGGATCACGGTAAGCGTTCCCCTGTCGGGATCGCCGCCCTCCGCGAGGATCCGGCGGCGGAGAAATGCCGTCACATTCTCAATATTCTCCATCAGCTCATCCGGATTTTGGAAAATATCCGTATTGATCCGCTGAAGAATATACGGATTCACCGTCATCAGATACGTATCATTGATATGCCCGTTTCCGTAAGATACGCAGTCCGCGTCTGTAGCAAACTGATGCCATATATCATTCGCTGTTCTTTTGTCCATCCCGCTGTTCTCCTTCTCCTGCCGGTGCTATCAGCCTGCCGCTTTCCTTTTCCTGCCGGTGCTATCCTTTATCCGGCCTGCTCTCCTTTTCCTGCCGATACTATCCTTTATCCGGTCTGCCGCTCTCCTTTACCTATCCTGTCGCTTCCCTTCTCCTGCCGGTACTCTCCTTTATCCGGCCTGCCGCTCTCCTCTACTACCCGCTGAGTCCTGCGGCGCTTACGCATCCCGTCCCTGCGGTACGGCGCCGTCACCGGTATCTTCCTCTTCCCCGTAACCGTATCTGTCATATCTCCCCGTTCCGTCCTGGATCCCTATGACCACGAAGACGGCAACCGAGGCCGCGATTCCGACGATCACGGCCGCCCAGAACCACCAGGGCGTTTCCCCGGCAAAGATCCTGCCGAAAACTCCGGACGCAGGCTTCGCTGCCGGTCCCGCCTGGCCTTCTCCGGCTTCGCCGGGGGATCCTGCAGGCCCGGAGCCTTCTGCGGATTCCTCCTCTGACGGCGTGACAATCACCGTAACGCGGTTTTCGGACGATTCGTCCGCTTCGGAGGTCTCCTGCGTCTCTTCCTCTTCCGGTGTCTGCTGTTCCGGCCGGTTTCCGCCGCCGGAGCCGGTTCCTCCGCTGCTTTCCCAGAATGAGCCTGCCGTATTCTTATCCGCTCCTGTGCCGCTTCCGGACTGTATTCCTGCCGTGGCCCCATTGCTTCCGGGCCTGGCCGCGGACGTTCCGCCCGATCCAGTACCGCTTCCCGGCTTCGCTGCCGGTGTTCCTGCCGTACCTGTCGTTCCGGTCCCGGGGCTTCCTCCCGGCTGGGCTCCCGGCGTTCCGGATGCTCCTGCAGTTCCCGATCCGGGGGCTACCCCCGGCTGGACTGCCGGCGTTCCTACTGCTCCTGCCGATCCCGCCCCCGGGGCTGCTCCCGGCTGGGCTCCCGGCGTTCCTGCCGATCCCGAACTTCCGCCCGGACGCGATGATCCCCCATTCCCGGAAGCTGCACCGCCGGAGGCCGAAGACACCACCTGATAGCCGCATTTCTCACACTGCTCATACCGCCATCCCTCGGAGGATATCCAGTTGGTATAGGTATGCTGCCCGTAGTCGCCGCGTTCGCCGCAGTCGTCGCACACCCGCCAGTGTCCGGTCCGGTCATAGTTCCAGTCACCGTAGCTGTGTTCCAGAGCCGCTGTCCGAACTCCTGCCTTGACCACCGCGCCGCATACCTTACAGACCTCGTCTCCCGTATATCCGCCGGAGGTACAGGTCGCGGATCTTCTGTTCTTCCGCTGCGTAGCGGCGTGCGTACATGCATACCCGCATACGCTGCATTTCCCGGACGAATCCCAGGTATGGGCCGCCTTCGGCGTCTTCACCGTACCGCAGCATACATACCGTCCCTCATGAGTGTCCGCGGACATCTCCCATTTAACCTCGGTTCCGTGCTCCGCCCACCGGGCGCGCAGCGTCATCGACGCCTTTACTTCCGTGTTAAAATCCCACTTCTTTCCGTCGGTCGTATACCAACCGTCCAGCCTGCACTTTCCGGCCGGAGGCGTCAGAACCGCATCGGGCTCGACTGCCTTCCCACCCGGAAGCACCGTCTGCTGCGCAGGCGCCGTATCCGCTTTCCCGCCGTTTAAATCAAACGTCACCTGGTACACCGTCTTCTCATACCGCGGTTCCACTTTCACAGGAACAGCCGGCATCAGGAACTGATTGCCGGTGATCTTCAGATCCGTGGGCGTACAAACCCACCCTGCGAACAGCAGATCGGCAGAAGACGGCTTGCCGGGCGTCAGCGTGATCTTCGTCCCTTCCCGGACGTATCCGCCGTCGATCTGTCCGGAAGCTTCCGCATTCTTCACGGTAAGCCGGTACCGGATATCCGTTCCCGATACCGGTCCCGCTCCGCCAAGCGCGCCGTCCACGCGAAGCTTCCCCTTGACGGTAAGCCCTGCGCCGGCTGCGACCGTGAGAGCGGAGCCCTCCGGAACCGTCAGTGTCACGCCTGCGGGCACCTCCGCAGGATAATACAGGGTAACGGAACGTCCCCTGACCCGTCCTTCCTTTCCGATCAGGATCACCCCTGACCAGGAAGACTGGCCGGCCGTATCAGCCAGGGAATCCGCCGACAGATACGCGTTCCCCGGATTCCCGGAGGCGTCCGCCGTCGCCAGCCGTCCACCGATTCCCGGAAAGCCGCTGCCGCCCGAGGCCGTCACCCTTCCTCCGCTGACCGTAACCGTATGCGTTCCCGCCGCATCGCCGATCCCGACTCCCATCGGTCCTCCTGCGGCCTCCACGAATCCGCCCCGGATCACGATATTCTCGGCGCTGCCCATGCTGCCCGCGCCGATCCCCGCGCCGTGGGTCACGCTCGAAGCGCGGATGGATCCGCCGCTGATCGTAATATTCTTCACAGCGTGCGCCGCCGAATTCTGCGACGCTCCGCTGCCGATTCCCGCTCCCCAGTATCCCGTCGCGGTCAGACTCCCGCAGGCAGCCGTACAGACGTGACCCGCGCGGCCCGCGCTCTGACAGCGGATCGTGAGCGTTCCGACTTTGCCCGCTCCGTCCTTCTGAAGTCCGGCGCACCACATCCCGCCTTTTAAGATATTCGCACTTCCTGCCGCAAGCGTAACCGTGACATTTCCCGCGCTTCCTTCCGCAATCTCAAACGCCGGAACATAGCTGGCATCCGGGATCTGAATGCTGACCCCGGCCAGCGTGATATCCGCGCTCACTCCGCTCTCAACGCGTATCCGATCCGCCGACGTCGCCCCGGATATCGTGAGCGGAGTCCCCGTCAAAATATGCAGGACATGATCCGCGTAGCGGTAATCCGTCTCTGCCTTCCCTCCTGTAACCGTGAAATCGCCCGCCTTGACCGACGCGTTCCCCGGCGTGGCCGCCGCCATCGCAGGCATCGCCGGACGCGGCAGCACACATATCAGTACCGCCAGACAAACAGCCAATAATATATGAAGATTCCGTCTCTCCGACATCCTGTCTCCTCCCTCCTGCCGAACAGTCCGTACAGATTCCAGTCGTTTCCTCTCCCTCTATCTTATCATACTTACGTGCCAAAATCTTCTTACAGACTATTAGGATTCGCTTACATTTTTATGTCGGAGACGCCGCCTGCCGGTCCGTTCCGTATGCCGCCTCTCCCGGCGGCTGCCCGGAACCGGAAGCCGCATGTCCCTTACTCTTCTTCTCCAAGGATCCCAATCTTTTTCGAAGAAGACGCCATCCCGGGATCATAGTCCAGAAGCCGGAAGACTCCGTCCTCCAGAGCGATCCGCGCGACCGCGCAGTTTCCCATCGGTTTCTCCCAGAAACGCTCCGCCAAAACGCCGGACAGAGGATTCAGAATGCTCCGTCCCGCGCCTCCGTGGGCGACGATCAGGACGCTGCCGTACACAGCTTCCAGAGGACGAAGCCTCTCATTCATGAATTCCCACGTCCTGCGGGAAAGTTCCTCAAAGGATTCCGCCGACGGCGGCGCCGCGTACCGTCCCGGCTGCTCGAAAAGGTCATGCAAAGGATGGGCGGCGTCCGCCCGGATCTCCTTCAGCATGTCGCCCTCCCACTGTCCGAAATTCATTTCCTTCAGAAGCGGTTCGTCCCACGCGGGAATATCCCGCCCTTCCAGAATGATCTGCCGCGTCTCCTTCGCCCGTTTCAGGCTGGATGAGAACGCGGCGTCCAGTTCGATTCCGGCCAGCTTCTCCCGAAGCTTCCCCGCCTGTTCCCTGCCTCTCTCATTCAGCTCGATATCCGTCTGTCCCTGAAGACGTCCCGCCCTGTTCCAGTCCGTCTCTCCGTGTCTCACAAGATAAATGATCATATCGCCCGCTCCACTTCATTCACAGCTGTCATACATTTCCCCGCCGCCGATTCCCGATACCGCTCCATCGGCTTGTCAAGCGAAAGGATCCCTCACAGCTTCCTGCAGAACTCCTCGATCGCCTTCTCATTCTCCGGCTTCTGCTTCTGTTTCGGCTCCACAAGCCACAACGCCGGCACGTCGCCGGTCACGCCCAGAAGCGACTTGAGCGCCGCGAAGGTCCTTTCGGCGCTGCCTCCCATGCTGCAGGCCGCAAATGCGAACTGCTTGCCCGACAGATCCTCCGCCTGAATAAATGTCCGAAGCGGCGGCGTCACCGTGCCTGCCCAGACCGGCGTCACAAATACGATCCGGCCGTACTGCTTCAGATCCGTCCTTTACGGTTCCAGCTCCGGCGCCTCCTTCATGACGGCGCTGCCGCCTCCGAAGAAAAATTTCCCGAAGCCCTTCTCCGGATATGCCTTCTTTGGCACCAGACGAAGCGAATCCGCGGAAAGCGCGGACGCGATCCGCTCCGCCATCCACTGGGCGTTTCCGCTCTGAGAATAATATACGACAAGTGTTTTCATCTTCTTCCTCCTCGACCAAAAGCGTTTTGAGAATCTTATGCTTTATCATACCACATTCGGGGTTTAATTTCACTAATCGTTTTTGAGGTTTAAAAGGATTGTTTCAGAAACCGGGCATTGGAGGGGAGATTGATCTGCGAATATTGTTGCGAAGGGGACGCGAGGCAGGCAGGAGCCGGGACACATTCTGTGCGCTCATGACTCCGAAGGGAAGTCTTTCTAAATTCAAAAACGCCGGTTTGAGGGCAACG
>CANQME010000021.1 GCA_947624815.1 uncultured Lachnospiraceae bacterium
GGACAGTGTCCCCGAAGTAAAACTACAGTGTTTCCGGGGCTTTCAGCCCCGGGTACACGAGTTATAATAAGGAGGATATGATTATGCAGTATCGTAAGTTTGGCAACACAGGCGTCGAGGTGTCCGCTCTGGGATTCGGATGTATGCGGCTTCCGGTTCTTGAGGATCACTCGGTGGATGAGAAGGAGGCAATTTCCATCATCCGTCATGCGATCGATGAGGGCGTGAATTACATTGACACCGCTTACCCCTATCACGACGGGCAGAGCGAACTCGTGGTGGGTAAGGCGCTGCAGGACGGCTACCGTGAGAAGGTCAGCCTGGCGACCAAGCTGCCGCTGTGGTCGGTGAAGGAGGAGGCAGATTTTGACCGGATCCTGAACGAGCAGCTTAAGAAGCTTCAGACAGACCATATTGATTTCTATCTGCTTCACGCCATGGGAAAGGAAAGGCTGGAGCAGACGGTGAAGCCGCTTCATCTGGTCGAGCATATGAAGAGGGCGAAGGCGGACGGAAGGATCCGCCATATCGGATTCTCCTTCCATGACAGCCTGGAGGTCTTTAAGGAGATCGTGGATTATACGGATGCGTGGGAATTCTGCCAGATCCAGTATAACTATATCAATGTCAATGATCAGGCCGGTACGGAAGGCATGCGCTATGCGGCGTCGAAGGGTCTGGGCGTTATCATCATGGAGCCGCTTCTGGGCGGCCGTCTGGCCAATCTGTCGAGCCATGTGGCGGCGGCGTTCTCGCCGGATAAGACGCCTGTGGAGCATGCCCTGGATTTCCTCTGGAATCAGCCTGAGGTGGGCGTGGTCTTAAGCGGCATGGGAAGCCGCAGGCAGGTGGAGGATAACCTGCTCTACGCCTCCAGAAGCGGAGTCGGAATGCTGAGCGCGGAAGAAGTGGCGGCCTATGGGAAGGTCAAGGAGATCTACGACAGCATGTCCATGGTCGGCTGCACCGGCTGCGCGTACTGTATGCCGTGCCCCTTCGGGCTGAACATCCCGGAGATCTTCAAGGTGTATAACGGATACGGCCTTCATGGCAATAAGAACCGGCTGCGCGAGGCATACGAAGCGTTTGAGACGAAAGCCGATCAGTGCCACAGCTGCCATAAGTGCGAGCAGATCTGCCCGCAGCACATCAAGGTCAGCCAGGTGATGAAGGAGATCGCGGAACTGGTGAAATAAACGGATAAACGATACAGGAAGAGAGAAAAGGACCCGCGCCGGCCGGCGCGGGTCCTTCCCGGGTATGGAACCTGTTTACTTAAACAAGTTGGCGAACCGCGCCATGGGTTCTACCGCGTCGTTCAGATTGCGGATCGCGTCGTTCAGCTTCTCGATGTCGATGGCGTTGAGCTTCTTCATGGCCTGCGTCAGGCTGTCGGAGCTTCCGACCACCAGATCGTCGATATTGCTTACCATTCCTTCGATATCCACCTCCGACAGCTCCTTGGTGATGGATTCCACGTTCTCCATGACCGCGTTCAGGTCTTCGAAGGTCGCGTTGATCTTCGGCATCAGTGTGAGAACGAGAAAGATGACGAGAATGAGTACGGTCACATTGGCCGCCGCGCTGATCAGCGACATTTTGTACTGCTTCTTTGCATAGCGCTCCTGGGCCGCGTTGCTAGACTCGAGCCGTTTCATGATGGCGGCCCGTTCTGCCGCTTCGTCGGTAAATGACTGCTTCTTCTGTTCTTCCATGGAAAAACCCCCTTTGCAGATGTATATGAGACCAGTATACAGAATTTTTCCGCTGTTTGAAAGAGAAAATCGAAAAATTGTTCTCATATTCGCGGATTCGTGCTATACTTTTCCTGTTTGAAGATGAGGGCGTGCCGGCAGACATCACGGACGCGAATGATGCTGAAATATATGCGGAAACGCAAAAAGCGCTTCCGGATATGCGCATGCACGGAATATGCAGGAAGTTTTTGAAAACGCATGAGATACAGGGACGGGAACGAATATGAGTACAGAGACCGGCGCAGGAGAGCTGCGTATTGAGAAGACCCGGCCGGAACAGCTCGGCCGGGTGCTTGAGATCTATGAAGGCGCGCGCCGCTTTATGGCGGAGCATGGCAATCCGAACCAGTGGGGAACTACGGATCCGCCGCCGGCGCAGATCCGCCGGGACATCGCGGAGGGGAATTCCTATGTCTGCATGGCAGGAGAGGAGATCGCCGCCGTCTTCTATTACAGAGAAGGCGAGGATCCGACCTACCGCGTGATCGAAGGCGGAAGGTGGCTCGACGACGGGCCCTACGGCGTGGTGCATCGGATCGCGTCTTCCGGCATCGTGAAGGGAGCGGGTTCCTTCTGCATCCGTTGGGCGTTCGAACGCTGCGGCAGTCTGCGGATCGATACCCACCGGGACAATCACGTGATGCAGAATATGCTGCGGAAGAACGGCTTCGTCTTCTGCGGGATCATACACCTGGAAGACGGAAGCGAGCGCCTGGCCTTCCAGAAGACCGCGGAGGCTGCGCGCAGTCACGGGACGAGGTAGACTTCCCTGTTCTGCAGGCCGTAAGCCGCGGCTTCGGCGTGGGTGTCGCAGTAGAGATCGATATGCCTGCCGTTGACCCCGCTGCCCTCATCCTCGGCGGTATATATGACGCCGTCGATCATCAGCCGGGTGCCGAAGGGGATGACCCGCGGATCGACGGCGGCCGTATGGTTCGATACGGCCTGGACGCCGGTGCTGGTAAGGCGGCCCCAGCTGCCGGAACAGCTGCGGCATGAGCAATAGGCGGTGGTTCGGAAAACGCCGAGAGGGATCAGCTGCAGGGACGCCTCCGAAGCGGCCGGTTCCGCCTGCATCGCGGTTGCTTCCGGCTCTCTCTGCCAGTACAGCGTTCCCGTCAGCGGAACGCCCTGACAGGACGCTTCGATGACGCAGGCTTCGCAGTTCAGGGCCGCAGGCTCCAGATTGGCCGAGAATCCGTGGCAGCCGCCTCCGAACTGCTGAAGATCTTCCCGGTACTGACCGGCAAGGCAGGTCTGCGTAAGCAGAAGAGAGCCGTCGCGGGCGTCCTTCACAGAGATCTGTACCTCCACGGCGCGGTCCGGCGCGGCGGGATCCCACGCCCATCCGCAGACGCTGTGCCCGTCCGTGGAGTCGAGAAAGCCGGCGCTCTGGGAGGCGCCTGCCGGGGTTGTCCATATCAGGATCATTAGTAAAGCCGCCACGAGGGCGGCCGGTCTTTTCCGGTTTTTCATCACGTATACCCATCCTTTCCTCAGAAATGATACGGACCTTGTCCGCGCAGTATAATATATGCGCGGACAGTGTCCGATTATGAAGAAAAGCGGGCGGAACCGCCAAGACAAAAGAAAAGGACGCGGCCGGAAACCGTGTCCTTTGTGATTCTTGTCTGAAGATCGGAAGGGTCAGCCGGCGGTGACTGCGAATACTTCCGCGGTCTGTGTGCCGTAGCCGACAGCCTCCTCGTGGGTGGCGAAGTAGATGTCGATGTGGCCGCCGTTGACGTTGCTTCCCTTATCCTCGACCGTGTAGACGATGCCGTCGATCATGAGCTTCGTCCCGATCGGGAAAACATCCAGGTCAGCGGAGATCGTGTGGTTCGCCTGGGGAACCGTGCCGCTGTAGGTCAGGCCCCAGCCGCCGGAGCAGATGGAGCAGCTGCAGTATCCGGTGATGGTAAATATCCCCAGGGACGGACCCTTCTTCCACTCGGTGGAGGAGGCCGTCTCGCTTACGGGGGAATCTGCCTTCTTCGGCTCGGCCTCCGCCGCTTTGACGGTGTCGGTCTTCTCATCACTCTCTGAGGCGCTGCCGCCTGTGGAGAGCGGGCCGCTTCCGCTGCCGCCTCCTTCGCCCAGAGGACCGTAGGAGGTGTCGTCTGCGTCGCCTTCCCCGTTCTCTTCGGCAGTAACCGCAAGAACGGTTCCCTTCGCCCCTGCGTCATAGGTGATCGTACCGGAAAGCGGAATCTTCGAGTCGCCGGAGCCCGCATAGGCGGTTACCGTGAAGGAATCGCCGGAAAGCTGATCCCACTCGACCGGGCAGAAGAACCCGTGGTTCCCGTCGTTGTCGCCGGATATCAGATCGCCGCGATAGATGTCGGCGGCGACGGTAAAGGTCGCGGCGGGCTTATCCGCGCCTTCGGCCGTAATGTCGATCGTGATCTCCATGGTCTGGTCGGGACTGTCCGCGTCCCAGGACCAGCCGGCGATTGTATAGGCGTTCGCCCAGTCCAGATGACCGGTGGGCTTCGCCATGACCGCAGCGCTGCACGCCAGGCCAAGGCCAAGGGCGATCGGAGCGGCGGCCAGATATTGCCGTAAAAACTTTCTCATAGGAAATACCTCGCAATCCTTCTTTTGTGAAAGAAAAAAACTGTCAATTACAATTATATTACAAATGTGTTAAATGTCAAGACTAAATGACAATCGTAGGAAAAGCGTAGGAAAAGCGTAAGAAACGGCGGGAAACCCGGATCCGGAAATAATTTAGGAAAATATTTAGGAAAAAGGTATTGACAAATATTGGGGGAAGTAATATAGTAAGAACGTAGGAATTAGCACTCGAAGAAGATGAGTGCTAACAACCTGGAAGGCCGGCGAAAGGAGCGGGAGCATGGAACTGGATGAACGGAAGGTCACCATATTGAAGGCAATCATCAAAAACTATATGGATACCGGAGAACCGGTCGGATCCAGGACCATTTCCAAATACGTGGACAACAGGTGGAGCTCCGCCACGATCCGCAACGAGATGTCTGATCTGGAGGAGATGGGTTATATCATACAGCCCCATACCTCCGCGGGACGGATCCCTTCGGATAAGGGGTACCGCTTCTATGTGGATCAGATCATGCAGGAGAAGGACAGCGAGGCGGCCGAGGTTCAGGAGCTGATGATCCAGCGGATCGACCGGCTGGAGTCGGTGCTGAAGCGCATGGCGAAGCTGCTGGCCAACGATACCAACTACGCGGCCCTGATCAGCGGCCCGCGCTACCGGCAGAACAAGCTGAAGTTCCTTCAGCTGTCGCGGGTCGATCAGGATAAGCTTCTGATCGTCACCGTGCTGGAGGGGAATCTGATCAAGAATTCGATCGTCCATGTGAAGGAGACCCCGAACGACGAGGAGCTCCTGAATATGAACATCCTGCTGAACAGCAACCTAAACGGTCTGACCATAGAGGAGATCAATCTGGACGTGATCAGCCGCATGAAGCAGCAGGCGGGAAGCCACGCGGACGTGGTGGATCTGGTGCTCGAACAGGTGGCGGAGGTGATCCGGGCCGATTCGGAGGACCTTCAGATCTATACGAGCGGCGCGACCAATATTTTCAAATACCCGGAGCTGAGCGACAACCAGAAGGCCAGCGAGCTGCTGCAGACGCTGGAGCATACAGAGCTTCTGAAGGATCTGGTTGACACGAACGGCGGAGAGGAAGGCGGAACCGGCATACAGGTCTATATCGGGGAGGAATCGCCGGTACAGGCCATGCGGGACTGCAGCGTGGTGACAGCGAATTATGAATTGGGCGAAGGCATCCGTGGAACCATAGGGATTATCGGACCGAAGAGGATGGATTACGAGAAGGTGCTTAAGACATTGCGGACGCTGATGGTCCAGCTGGAAGCCACCTTTAAAAAAGAAGAGAGGTAGATGAGACGTGGAAGGCAAAGGACATGAGGAGATATACGAGGAGAAGCCGGATACGGCCGGAGCCGTTAAGCCTGCGAAGAACGACGGACGGGCCGAAGCGGAGGTTGTGGACGCCGGCGGCGTGACGGAGGAGACCGAGGCCGTGGATGCGGCGGAAGGCGGGGCCGAAGCCGCAGGCGATACAGAGACGGAAGCGGAGGCGGAAGAAGCGGAGCCTGCGGACACGCAGGAAGAGGAAGCGGAACCGGACGAGACTGCGGAGGCCGAAGCACAGAAGCCCGGCGCGGACGGAGGTCCGGAACCGGCATCCGACGGCAAGTGGCATGTGTTCGGCAAGAAGAAAGAGAAGAAGGATCCGAAGGATCTGAGGATCGAGGAACTGACCGATCAGGTGAAGCGCCAGATGGCGGAGTTCGACAATTTCCGGAAGCGCACCGAGAAAGAGAAGTCGGCTATGTTCGAGGTCGGGGCCAGAAGCATTATCGAGAAGATGCTGCCGGTGATCGACAACTTCGAACGGGGGCTGGCCACCGTACCGGAGGACGCCAAGGGAACGCCGTTCGCCGAGGGCATGGAGATGATCTACAAGCAGCTCCTTAAGAATCTGGAGGAGGCCGGCGTCAAGCCCATCGAGGCCGTGGGTCAGCCTTTCGACCCCAACTTCCACAATGCGGTCATGCATGTGGAGGATGAGAATCTGGGCGAGAACGTCGTCGCACAGGAGTTCCAGAAGGGCTATCTGTACCGCGACACCGTCATTCGCCACAGCATGGTGCAGGTGGCGAACTGAGCGGTTTTGCGTATGGCGCTTCGTGCGCGGAACACATTTCAGGAAATAATCAAATTTCAAATATATGTAGGAGGAAAAAATCATGAGCAAGATCATAGGAATCGATTTGGGAACGACGAACAGCTGTGTAGCAGTTATGGAAGGCGGCAAGCCGACTGTCATCGCCAACGCGGAGGGCGTCCGCACGACCCCGTCCATCGTGGCGTTTACCAAGACCGGCGAGCGTCTGGTGGGCGAGCCCGCCAAGCGTCAGGCAGTGACCAACGCCGACAAGACCATTTCCTCGATCAAGAGGCATATGGGAACCGATTACAAGGTGGACATCGACGGCAAGAGATATACGCCGCAGGAGATCTCGGCGATGATCCTGCAGAAGCTGAAGGCCGATGCGGAGAGCTATCTCGGCGAGACCGTCACCGAGGCCGTCATCACGGTTCCGGCGTACTTTAACGACGCGCAGCGTCAGGCGACCAAGGACGCGGGCAAGATCGCGGGCCTGGATGTCAAGCGTATCATCAACGAGCCGACGGCTGCGGCCCTGGCTTACGGCCTTGACAACGAGAAGGAACAGAAGATCATGGTATACGATCTGGGCGGCGGCACCTTCGATGTGTCCATCATCGAGATCGGCGACGGCGTGATCGAGGTTCTGTCCACCAACGGCGATACCCATCTGGGCGGCGACGATTTCGACAACCGGGTGACCCAGTGGATGATCGACGAGTTCAGGAAGGCGGAGGGCGTGGATCTGTCCAACGACAAGATGGCTCTCCAGAGACTGAAGGAAGCGGCCGAGAAGGCCAAGAAGGAGCTTTCTACCGCTACCACCACCAACATCAACCTGCCGTTCATCACGGCCACCAGCGACGGTCCGAAGCATCTGGATATGAACCTGACCAGGGCGAAGTTCGACGAGCTGACCCATGACCTGATCGAGAAGACGGCGGTTCCGGTACAGAACGCTCTGCGCGACGCCGGCATCACGGCGGCGGAGCTGGGCAAGGTCCTGCTGGTAGGCGGTTCCACCCGTATGATCTCCGCGCAGGACAAGGTGAAGCAGCTGACGAACCATGAGCCCAGCAAGACCCTGAATCCTGACGAGTGCGTGGCCATCGGCGCGGCGATCCAGGGCGGCAAGCTGGCGGGCGACGCCGGCGCCGGAGACATCCTTCTTCTGGATGTAACCCCGCTGTCTCTGTCCATCGAGACGCTGGGCGGCGTAGCCACCAGACTGATCGAGCGCAACACGACGATCCCGACCAAGAAGAGCCAGATCTTCTCCACGGCCGCGGACAATCAGGAAGCCGTCGATATCCATGTGGTACAGGGCGAGAGACAGTTCGCCCGCGACAACAAGACCCTGGGCCAGTTCCGTCTGGACGGGATCCCGCCCGCAAGGAGAGGCGTGCCGCAGATCGAGGTTACGTTCGATATCGACGCCAACGGCATCGTTAACGTATCCGCCAAGGATCTGGGCACCGGCAAGGAGCAGCATATCACCATCACCTCCGGTTCCAACATGTCGGATTCCGATATTGAGAAGGCCGTGAAGGAGGCTGCCGAGTACGAGGCGCAGGACAAGAAGCGCAAGGAAGCCATCGACACCCGCAACGAGGCGGATTCGATCGTATTCCAGACCGAGAAGGCCCTGCAGGATGTAGGCGACAAGATCGCGGCCGGCGACAAGGCTGCGGTGGAAGCGGATCTGAACGCTCTGAAGGAAGCCATCAACCGCGCTCCGGTGGATCAGATGACCGACGCCCAGGTGGAGGACATCAAGGCCGGCAAGGAGAAGCTGATGGCCAGCGCCCAGGCCCTGTTCACGAAGATGTACGAGTCCATGCAGGGAGCAGGCGCAGGGGCCGGAGCCGGTGCAGGAGCCGGCGCGGGCTATAACGCCGGAGGTGCCCAGGGCGGTTCCTCCCAGCCGGACGACGACGTGATCGACGGAGACTTTAAGGAAGTGTAAATACCGGCACAGACGCCGGATGATCCAAAACCGGGCATACGGCGTTAACCGAATCGCATATCGCAGAAAGTGTTGTATCCGCTACAACACTTTTCTGCGGTTTTGCAGGAGAATCCGCCGCGGGCGGTTTCCCTGCGAAAGAGACGCAGTACAGATCGATTCCTGCAGGCGGACGGACAGTCCCGCGTCTGGCAGGAGAGGAAAGGCAGCATAACATATGGCAGAGACCAAGAGAGATTATTACGAAGTCCTGGGCGTGCCCAAAGACGCGGACGACGCGGCTCTGAAGAAAGCGTACAGGGCTCTTGCTAAGAAATACCATCCGGACGCCAATCCGGGCAACGCGGAGGCGGAGCAGAAGTTCAAGGAAGCTTCGGAAGCCTACGCGGTGCTGAGCGATCCGGAGAAGCGCAGGCAGTATGACCAGTTCGGCCACGCGGCCTTTGACGGCGGAGCCGGAGGCGGTTACGGAGGCTTCGGCGGTTTCGGAGGCTTCGGCGGCGGCTTCGACGGTTCGGATATGGGAGACATTTTCGGAGATATCTTCGGAGATCTGTTCGGCGGCGGCAGCCGCAGCTCCAGAAGTTCCCGCTATAACGGACCCATGCGGGGCGCCAATGTCCAGACCAGCGTCCGCCTGACCTTCGAGGAGGCGGTGTTCGGCTGTGAGAAGGAGATTGAGATCAATTATAAGGAAGAATGCTCGTCCTGTCACGGAAGCGGCGCCAGGGCCGGAACCTCGAAGGAGACCTGCAGCAAGTGCAACGGCAAGGGCAAGATCATGTATACGCGCCAGACTCCCCTGGGGACCATGCAGAATGTGTCCACCTGTCCGGACTGCGACGGCACCGGTCAGATCATCCGGGAGAAATGTCCGGACTGCCGGGGCACCGGTTACATCACCCGCAGGAAGAAGCTGAAGGTGACGATCCCGGCCGGTATCGACGACGGTCAGAGCGTGAGAAGCGTGGGAGCCGGCGAGCCGGGCGTCAACGGCGGAGAGAGGGGCGACCTGCTGGTGCAGGCCGTCGTATCCAAGCACCCGATCTTTATCCGCCGGGATATGGATATCTATTCGACGGTTCCGGTATCCTTCGCGAGAGCGGCCCTGGGCGGACCGATCCTGATCAAGACCGTGGACGGCCAGGTGGAGTACGAGGTGAAGCCCGGGACCCAGACCGATACCCGCGTGCGTCTGAAGGGGAAGGGTGTTCCCTCGGTGCGCAATAAGAACATCCGCGGCGACCACTATGTGACGCTGGTGGTTCAGGTTCCGGAGAGGATGAACGAGGAGCAGCGTCAGGCCCTCAGACGGTTTGACGAGCTTATGACAGGCAAGATCGACGGCGGCGGAGACGAGGGCCGGAAGAAGAAGGGACTCTTTAAGTAAGGATATCCGGACTGCTCCGGCTGTGCGGGAGGATCGTATGAATATCGGATTTATCGGTTTTGGAAATATGGCGCAGGCGATGACGGACGGCCTTCTGCTCACAGGAGCGGCAAAGCCGCAGCAGATCTTTGTCTGTGCGAAGCACTGGGATAAGCTGGCCGCGAATGCGAAAAAGCGCGGAGTCGTGCCCTGCAGAACGGCGGCCGAGACGGCGGAGCACGCCGGCCTGGTGGTCGTGGCGGTGAAGCCGTATCTGGTAGAGGAGGTGCTGGCCCCCATCGGGGAGGCCCTGCGCGGCAGGATCGTGATCTGCGTGGCAGCCGGGATCGGCTGCAGCCGGCTTGAGGAGCTTCTTCCGGAGGGAATCCACCATCTGACGGTGATGCCCAACACGCCGGTTTCGGTCGGGGAAGGCGTCATTCTCTGCGAGCGGCAGCATACGCTTACGGAGGAGGAATTCGCCGTGTTTCGGGAGCTGTTCTCAAAGCTCGGACTGGTGGAAACCCTCGACGCTTCCCAGTTTGGGATCGCAGGCGATCTGACCGGTTGCGGACCGGCGTTTACGGCGATGTATCTGGAGGCTCTGGCGGACGGCGCGGTGCTCTACGGACTTCCGCGGGAGACAGCGTACCGGCTGGCCGGCCAGATGATCGTGGGAACCGGCAGGCTTAAGCTGGCGTCAGGGGATCATCCCGGCGCCATGAAGGACGCGGTCTGTTCTCCCGGAGGACTGACGATCGCGGGCGTGGCGTCCCTGGAGCGGGACGGCTTCCGCGCGGCGGTGATCGACGCGCTTGCGGCGATCCAGGAGAGAAAGGCCCGGTAAGCGAATGAACATAAGGATCCGGCCCCGGTGCGGGGCCGGAACGGATACAGAAGGGCGCGCCGCATCGATACGGCGCGCCCTCTGTGTGCATCCTTTCCTGCCAGCATTCTTTTGTACCTTATCGTCTTTGGTATGCTTCCTTCTTTGGTATCTCATCGTCATTGGTACCTTCCCGATCGATACGGTTTTATATGGACGGCCGCGCCCGCAGATGCGGCGGACATGGCCGGCAGGTAAGCGTGATTGAGGTCGTAATGTAATGCATTCAGGATTTTATGGTTTGTATTCTTGATTTCTTCGATATGCAGTTTTTCGTCAGCCGGCATGACCGGGGTATCTTCTGTCTGACAATCATCCTTTCGCTGATCTGGTCTTTCCGTTTCCGGGGGCCGCCGGCAGGGCGGACTGTATCACCCGTTCACTACATTAACGCGTTTGAGGCGCGTTTTATTGCAGATCCGGCGGAAAAAACGCCTGGAAAATGCTGGATGAGCAGGATAGGTTACAAAAAAACGCGGGATGCGGTTGACAGTCAGGTTATATTAGGTTACAATGTTCGCAGAAAAGGAGGTATTCTTATGGATTCATGGAATACGGCGGACAGTAAGGAAAACGCCGTCATGGGGACGGCCGGAGCGGCCGGTGCGGCAGATCCGGAGCAGAACGCTTCGGCGGAGGGGAAGACGGAGCAGCAGATGATCGGGGAGCTGGAGCGTCAGATCGCTCAGCTGCCGATAGGTTACATTTCCAGAAAGATGATCCACGGGAAGCTGCGTTTCTACCGGCAGTGGACGGAGAACGGCAAGATCAAGAGCCAGTATATCAAGGACGGACAGCTGGAGGAGCTGGAAGCGGGGATCGAGAAACGGCGCGAGCTGCAGAAGCAGCTGAAGGAGCTGCGGTCCCGCCAGACCGCTGCGAAGGGGACGGCAAGGGGCCGCGCAGGTTCCGGCCGCGGCCGTGCGCCGGGCGTGAAGTTCCGCACCAACGTGGTCATAGGGGAGGCCCTGGAGGGACTGACCGGGGGACTGGCCGAGGATAAGCGGAGACTCTGCCACGGGAAGCTTAAGGGTTATCTGGAGGGGCGGATCGGGAACGACGGAAGAGTGTGCCTGATCACCGGTCTCAGGCGAACCGGCAAGACCACGATGATCCGCCAGGCGATCCGCGATCTGACGCCGGAGCAGGCGGCACAGGCGGCGTACATCAAGGTTACCGCGGCCGACAATATGGAGAAGCTGACCCGGGACCTGGATATCCTTTATGATATGGGGTACCGGTATGTGTTTATCGACGAGGTCACGCTGATGAATGATTTCATCGACGACGCGGCCCTGCTTTCGGACGTCCATGCGGCGCAGGGAATGCGGGTGGTTCTGACGGGAACCGATTCCCTGGCGTTCTGCCTGGCGCTTCGGCAGGAGCTTTACGACCGTGCCGTTACGGTCAGCACCACGTTTATCCCGTTCAGGGAGCATAAGCGGCTTCTCGGGATCGACGATGTGGACGAATACATCCGCTACGGCGGCACCCTGCGCGCCGGCGAACCGGCGGCGGACGGCTTCAGTACGGCCAACGCCACGTTCCGCGACAGCGGTTCCACAAAGGAATACATTGACAGCGCCATCTGCCGCAATATCGAGCGGTCGCTGGTGGGAAGCAAGGATCTGAGCCAGTTCCGCGGCCTCCGCGCCCTGCAGGAGAGCGGCGATCTGATGGAGATCGTCGAGCGGGTCATGGTGAATATGAACCTGAATTTCCTTCTGCTGATCCTGTCGAAGAATCCCATGTTCCAGAACCTGCGTCTGGCGGCGTGGAACCTGAAGAACGACCGCGCCCGCGAGGAGCAGACGGTGGGGCTTACCAGGGCCCATGTGTCGGAGATCAAACAGGCGCTGGTGGAGATGGATCTGGTGGTGGAGTGCCCCGCCGAGATGCCGCAGCCGGGCAGCGAACCGATCGAGCGGGTGATCTTCACCCAGCCGGGCATCCGTTACTGCCAGATCAGAAGCCTTCTTCAGGCGCTGATGGGCACGGAGAAATTCATGGGAATGAGCGAGATCGCCAAGCGCGACCTGGTGGAAAAGGTAATGGAGGACGTCCGGGCCAGGATGCTGGAGGACATTATCCTTCTGGAGACCGAGAAGGCGGCGGAAGGACGTCATCAGGTATACAAGCTTCAGATCAATACGGGCGTGTTCGGCATGGTGGTCTATGATCCGGAGGCCAACGACTGCTTTATCTGCGAGCTGCGAAGCGGCGGCCGGATGGCGCCGGAGCAGTACCGGCGTCTGGCGGACGCGGACAAGTACAATCAGATCGAGAAGCGGTTCGGTCCCATCCGCAGGAGATACATTCTCTGCGACGATCCCCAGGCCCAGTCGGCGGAGGATATCACCTTCTGCCGGGCCGAGGACTATCTGTGCGGACTGTAGGTGCGCGCTGCGGGAGGGTCTTCCCGTCTGTGGGATGACGGCAAAATGGAGAGACAGCTATGAAATGGAGAAAATATACGCTGACCACCACCACGGAGGCGGTGGATCTGATCAGCAGCATGTACGACGAGATCGGCATTGAGGGAATCGAGATCGAGGACAATGTGCCGCTGACCGAGAACGAGACGAAGGGGATGTTCATCGACATCCTGCCGGAGCTGCCGCCGGACGAGGGGGTGGCGAAGGTCAGCTTCTATCTGGAGGACATTTCCAGAGAGAAAGAGGTATTGAAGGCCGTAGAGGAAGGTCTGGACGAGCTGGCCATGTTCGTGGATCTGGGAAAGAGAACCATGGAGATCTCGGAGACCGAGGACAAGGACTGGATTAACAACTGGAAGCAGTATTTTAAGCCGTTTACGGTGGACGACATCCTGATCAAGCCCACATGGGAGGCGGTCCCTGAGGGACAGGAGGCGAAGCTGCTGATCCAGATCGACCCGGGCACCGCGTTCGGAACCGGACAGCACGAGACAACCCAGCTCTGTATCCGCCAACTCAGGAAGTACGTGACGGAGGGCGCCAGGGTGCTGGACGTGGGCACCGGCAGCGGGATCCTGGGGATCACGGCGCTGAAACTGGGGGCCTCGGAGGTCTGCGGCACGGATCTGGATGAGAACGCGATCACGGCCGTGAATGAGAATATGGAGGCCAACGGCATCGGCGGCGGACAGTTTCGCGTGATCCGGGGCAACCTGATCGATGATAAGGTTATCAAGGACTGGGCAGGTTACGAGTGTTATGATATCGTCGTGGCCAATATTCTGGCGGATGTGATCATTCTTCTGACGCCGGAAGCCGTGCCTCACTTAAAGCACGGCGGCATCTTCATCACCTCCGGGATCATCGATATGAAAGAGGAGGCGGTGAAGCGCGCGATCGAAGTCTGCGGGGAGCTTGAGCTCGTGGAGACGACGCGACAGGGCGAGTGGGTGTCCATAACCGCCAGGAGAAAGTGAAAACCGCCTATGTATCATTTTTTTGTACGGAATGAACAGATCGACAGCGCCGGGGCCATGGTTACGGTTACCGGCCCGGACGTGAACCATATCCGGAACGTGCTGCGCATGAAGCCGGGCCAGGAGATCCTGGTGGGCAACGGAACCGACGCGGACTACCGGTGCAGGATCGAGAGCGTCGAGTCCGACCGGGTGACGGCCCGGATCCTGTCCCGCGCGGAGAGTACGGAGCTGCCTGCCAGGCTTTATCTGTTCCAGGGGCTGCCGAAGGGCGACAAGATGGAACTGATCATCCAGAAGGCGGTGGAGCTGGGGGCGTATCAGGTGGTTCCGGTGAACACCCGGCGGACCGTGGTGAAGCTGGACGCGCGGAAGGAAGAAGCCCGTATCCGGCGGTGGAACGCCATCGCCGAGAGCGCCGCCAAGCAGTCGGGGCGCGTGCTGGTGCCGGAGGTGACGCCGGTGATGGAATTCGGCGAAGCGCTTGCTTACGCCTCCGGTTTTGATGTGAAGATGATTCCCTATGAGAACGCCAGGGGAATGGAGGAAACGGCCCGGGCGGTCGGAGCGGTTGCGCCCGGTATGTCCGTGGGGGTGCTGATCGGCCCGGAGGGCGGGTTTGAAGAGACGGAGGTGGAGGCCGCCCGCGGGGCGGGCTTTGCGCCGGTGTCTCTGGGACGGCGGATCCTGCGGACGGAGACGGCGGGGTTGACAGCGCTGTCGATCCTGATGTATCATCTGGAACTGGCGGGACAGGTTTGACCGGAGGAAGGAGACCGATCGGAAAATGCAGGCATATTTTGACAATTCTGCCACGACCAGAGTCTTTGACAGCGTCAGGGACATCGTGGTGAAGACCATGACCGAGGACTATGCCAATCCCTCGGCCAGACATAAAAAGGGCATGGAGGCGGAGAACTATATCCGCAGCGCCCGCGCCGTGATCGCCAGATCCCTCAGGGTGCAGGAGAAGGAGATCCTGTTCACCTCCGGCGGCTCGGAGTCCAACAACATGGCGCTGATCGGCACGGCCCTGGCCAACCGGCGGGCCGGCTGCCATATCATCAGCAGCAATATCGAGCATCCCTCCGTCTACAATACGCTGGGATTTCTGGAGGAGCAGGGCTTTGAGATCACGTATTTGCCGGTGAACCATGCAGGCCGGATCGACCAGGCGCAGCTGGCGCAGGCCGTCCGTCCGGATACGATCCTGGTCTCGGTAATGTATGTGAACAATGAAGTGGGAACGGTGGAGCCGGTGGAGGAGATCTCCCGGATCATACGGGACAAAAATCCGAATACGCTGTTCCACGTGGATGCGATCCAGGCATACGGCAAGTACGAGATCCGTCCGAAGCGGCAGGGCATCGACCTGCTCAGCGTCAGCGCCCATAAGCTTCACGGGCCGAAGGGCGTCGGGTTTCTCTATATCGACAGCCGGGTAAAGATCCGGCCGCTGATCTACGGCGGCGGCCAGCAGCAGGGGCTCCGCTCCGGTACTGAGAACGTTCCGGGCGTGGCCGGCATGGGCGCGGCCGTGGAGGAAATGTTTACCGATCATCAGAAGAAGATCGACGCGCTGTACGAGCTGAAGGAGTATGCGGAGGACAGGCTGTCCCGGCTCCCCGGCGTGACGCTTAACAACCCGGCGGGCAGGGAGGGCGCTCCCCAGATCATCCGCGCCAGCTTCGAGGGCGTGAAGAGCGAGGTGCTTCTGCATGCGCTGGAGGAGCGGGGGATCTATGTTTCCTCCGGTTCCGCCTGTTCCTCGAACCATCCGGGCCTAAGCGGGACGCTGAAGGGCGTGGGCGTGCGGCCGGAGCTTCTGGACTGTACCCTGCGGTTCAGCTTCGGACTGTTCAATACGAAGGAAGAGATCGATTACGCGGTGCAGGAGCTGGAAACGATCCTGCCGGTGCTGAGACGGTTTTACAGAAAGTAGGGACGACAATATGCTTTATCAGTCATTTTTAATCAAATACGCGGAGATCGGAACGAAGGGGAAGAACCGCTTCCTGTTTGAGGATGCGCTGGTCAGCCATATCTGCCGCGCCTTAAAGCGCGTGGAGGGCAAATTCGACGTCACGAAGGACGCGGGCCGGATCTATGTGGCGGCCCTGACGGAATACGACTATGAGGATGTGATCGAGGCGCTGAAGAAGGTGTTCGGGATCGCCTGGATCTGCCCCATGTTCCAGACGGAGGAGCGGGAGTTTAAGGCGCTGACGGAGCAGGTGATCCGTTATCTGGATCAGGTGTATCCCGACAAGCGTCTGACCTTCAAGGTGGTATCCCGCCGCGCCGACAAGCGCTATCCGGTTCCGTCGGAGCAGATGAACCGCGATCTGGGAGAGGCGATCCTTGACGCGTATCCGGAGATGTCGGTCAACGTCCATGAGCCGGACGTGCTTCTGCGGGTCGAGGTGCGCAGCACGGTGGCCAACATTTATTCGGAAATGATCCCCGGCCCCGGAGGAATGCCGGTGGGAACCAACGGAAAGGCGCTGCTTCTGCTTTCCGGCGGCATCGACAGTCCTGTGGCCGGCTACATGGTGGCCAAGCGGGGCGTGAAGATCGACGCCGTCTATTTCCATGCGCCGCCCTACACCAGCGAGCGGGCGAAGCAGAAGGTGACGGATCTGGCGAAGCTGGTCGCGCAGTATTCCGGCCCGATCGATCTGCATGTGGTGAATTTCACGGATATTCAGATGGCGATCTATGAGACCTGCCCGCATGAGGAGCTGACGATCATCATGCGCCGGTATATGATGCGGATCGCCGAACGGATCGCCGCGGAAACGGGAAGTCTTGCCCTGATCACCGGCGAGAGCATTGGTCAGGTGGCTTCCCAGACGGTGCAGTCTCTGGCGGCGACCAACGAGGTATGCGCCCTGCCGGTATTCCGGCCGGTGATCGCCTTCGACAAGCAGGAGATCGTGGATATTTCGGAGAGGATCGGAACCTATGAGACTTCGATCCTGCCTTATGAGGACTGCTGCACCATTTTCGTGGCGAAGCACCCGGTGACGAAGCCGGTGCTTAAGGCGATCCACAAGTCGGAGGCGAAGCTTGAAGGAACGATCGGGGAGCTGGTCGAGACGGCGGTGACGACGAGGGAGGTCATCCGCTGCGGCTGACGCGTGGAGTGGCCATGACAGGTTAAGGCCGCGGCTTATCGACGGCGGAACGCGGCTGTCCGGATCCCGCGCGGCTGTTTTGGGCTGCGCCGGATCGGAAAAACGGCAGCGAAAAGGACCTGCCGCTATGGCAGGCCCTGTGATCTGACGGGGTAAGGAATATGGGCTTGACTACTTGATCAGATACGGCGTCAGCACGCTCATGATCTCGGAAATGATCGGCTCTGCCTCGGCATGGATGTTTAAGTCGATGGGCTTGGACAGATCCAGACTGAAGATGCCCATGATGGACTTGGCGTCGATCACATAGCGGCCCGACACCAGGTCGAAATCCACGTCGAACTTGGACAGATCGTTGACAAATGACTTGACTTTATCAATTGAATTAAGCGAGATACGTACGGTTTTCATGCAAAAGCCTCCTTGATGTTGATCCGATATTGTCAGGGTGTGAGACGTCCTCCGGCGTCTATGGTAATAGTAATGACTGGAGGGTGAAAAGTCAATAGACAGATTGCATGAAAAAGTAAAAAGTATATAAAATGTAGGGCAGATGCGAGATGCCCCGGACTGAGGAGAATGCGATGAGAAAGGCGGCCCTGCACAACCTGGGATGTAAGGTAAACGCATATGAGACGGAGGCGATGACGCGGCTTCTGAAGGAGGCCGGCTACGAGATCGTGCCCTTTGAGGAGAAGGCGGACGTCTATGTGATCAATACCTGCACCGTGACCAACATTGCCGACAGAAAGTCCCGGCAGATGCTTCACCGGGCGAAAAAGCGCAATCCGGAGGCCGTGGTCGTGGCGGCCGGCTGCTATGTGCAGGTCGCGGAGGACAAGCTTACGGCCGACGGCGCCGTCGACGTGATCATTGGGAACAACCGGAAGAAGGATCTGGTGGGGATCCTGGAGGAATATTTTAACGGCAGGCGGGACAGAAAGAGCGGCGGCCGACCAGACGGCGGAGAAGGCTGCGGGGCGGAAACCGGCCGGGAAAGCAGCGCAGCGGAAACTGGCGAAGAAAGCAGTTGCCGGACGGACGGCGGAGAAGGCTGTGGGCCGGGAGCCGGTCGAGAAAGCAGCGGGGCGGAAACTGGCGGAGAAGGCAGCGGGGCGGCAGCGTCCGGCGCGGTTTCCCATGTGATCGATATCGCGGCGGCAAGTGTGTACGAAGCGCTCTCTGTCAGCGCCGCTTCCGGGCATACAAGGGCGTTCATCAAGATCCAGGACGGCTGCAACCAGTTCTGCAGCTACTGCATCATTCCCTACGCCAGGGGCAGGGTCCGAAGCCGCGCGGCCGGAGACGTCGCCGCAGAGGCGGAGGCGCTGGCGGCGGCCGGGTACCGGGAGATCGTGATCACGGGCATCCATATCAGTTCCTACGGGCTGGATATGCCGGAGGAGTCGCGGGTGGACCTGACCGGCCTTCTGGAGCTGCTGAACAGGGTCGAAGGCATCAAGCGGATCCGCCTGGGCTCCCTGGAGCCGCGGATCGTGACGGAGGATTTCGTGCGGCGCATCGCGGCGCTTGAGACGATCTGTCCTCATTTCCACCTGTCGCTGCAGAGCGGCTGCGACGCCACGCTTCGTCGTATGAACCGGCATTATACGGCGGAGGAATACGCGGAGGGCTGCAGGCTCCTTCGGAGGTATTTCGACCGCCCTGCCATCACCACGGACGTGATCACGGGCTTTCCGGGGGAGACGGAGGAGGAGTTTGCCCAGACGGTGTCGCTGATCCGGCAGATCGGCTTCTACGAGCTGCATGTGTTCCCCTATTCCCGGCGCGAGGGCACCCGAGCGGCGGCGATGCCGGATCAGGTGGACGAGGCGGTGAAAAAGGAGAGGAGCGCGCGTCTGATTCGTCTCGGCGGGGAGGCTTCCCTCGCGTACCGGCAGTCATTTCTGGGAGAAGAGCGCGAGGTTTTAATGGAGGAAGGGATCACGGTAAACGGCGCGGAATATCTGGCAGGGCATACCCGCGAATACGTGAAGGCGGCCATTCCCTGGGACGGGCGGCTTCGAGGCATGATCGTCCGCGGCCGTCTGAAAAGGATGCTGAACGAAGAGATCGTGCTGCTTGAGCCGTCTTCGGAACCACCCGCCCCGGAAAACCGCGGAAATTGACAGAAATACTTTATAAATATTTTCCTTTACGAATGACAAAATATGGTATAAAATAAGTTATGAACAGTAAAGGACGTGAGGACGTATGGGCGATATTCAGAATACGAGACATTTTCGTGCTGTACAGGAGAATCAGCTGGATGTAGGCGAGGTTCTGGCACAGGTGTATGATGCGTTGACGGAAAAAGGATATAACCCTGTCAATCAGATCGTCGGATATATCATGTCAGGAGATCCGACCTACATTACCAGCCATAAGAGCGCCAGAAGTCTCATCATGAAGGTCGAGCGGGATGAGATCCTGGAACTGCTTCTGTCTGCGTATATCGAGGAACGGCTGAAGTAACTGCGGGTTATGCCGGCGGGAGAAGGTGTATTCTGCGCTGCCGGCAGGAGAGTTGAGCGGAATCGGATAAGGCGGATAAGGATTCGGGGAGCGGAACTTTCCGGAGGGAAGGGAAGCTTTCCGGGCATTGTTATGTTTAAGTATCGGCAGACGTGCCGCATGGAGGTTTACTGGATTTACAGGATGGAGCGACCGGTATGAGGATCCTGGGACTGGACTACGGAGCGAAGACGGTGGGCGTGGCGGTCTGTGATCCCACGGGGCTGATCGCCCAGGGAGTGGAGACCATCACCCGGAAGGAAGAGAGCAGGCTGCGGGCGACCATGCGCAGGATCGAGGAACTGGCCGCGGCGTATCAGATTGAAACCATTGTTTTGGGTTATCCTAAGAATATGGACGGTACCGTCGGGGAGCGTGCCAGGCGGACGGAGGAGTTCGCGCAGCTGATCGGGCGCAGGACGGGACTTCCCGTGATCCTTTGGGACGAGCGGCTGACGACGGTGGCGGCGGACGAGATCCTGGCGGAGAGCGGCGTCCCGGCTGCGGAGCGGAAGAAAGTGATCGATAAGGTGGCGGCGGGGATCATCCTGCAGGATTATCTTGACAACGGCCGAAACGGCAAGAAGGAGCAGAATGGAAGACGAGAAGCGGATCACGCTTGAGACGGACGACGGAGAACAGATCGATCTGAGCGTCCTGGAGGAGACCAGGATCAACGGAATGAATTACATCCTGGTGACGGACGCCGCCGGGGAAGAGGAAGACGGCCAGTGCTATATCTTAAAGGACCGGTCAGGCAGGGACGAGGCTGACGCGGTCTATGAGTTTGTGGACGACGAGGACGAGTTGGATTACCTGTTCCGGATCTTTTCCGAACTGGTAGCGGATCTGGATCTGGACCTGGAGAGGTAAGGAACGGCAGATGAACGAGAGCCTGTTTAAGCAGATGCTGAAGGAGAAGGGACTGAAGGTGACCAGCCAGAGGCTTCTGGTGCTGGAACTGATGGCCGCCCATCCGGGCGAGCACCTGACGGTGGAGGAGATCCATGACCTGGCGCGGGAGCGGTACCCGAAGATCGGGCTGGCGACCATTTACCGTACCGTGCAGGTGCTGGTGGAACTGAAGCTGCTGGACAGGGTCAGCTTTGACGACGGATTCGCCCGGTTTGAGCTGGGCAAGCTTCCGGGAGAGGAGAACCGGGGACATCATCATCACCATGCCATCTGCCTGGGCTGCGGCAGGGTGTTCCCGTTTGAGGAGGACCTTCTGGATACTCTGGAGCAGAGCCTGATGGAGCGGCTGGGCTTTGCGGTGACGGATCATGAGGTGAAGCTGGTCGGATACTGCCGCTCCTGCAGAGAGAAAGAGAAGACGGATATCTGAACGGACAGAATTTGGAGGTTATAGAATTTGAAAGCATCAAAACAACAGAATAAGCAGGGAAGCAAGGCGGACAAGGTGCGGATCATCCCCCTTGGCGGTCTGGAGCAGATCGGCATGAATATCACGGCCATCGAGTACGAGGACGAGATCATTGTCATTGACTGCGGACTTGCTTTCCCTTCTGACGATATGCTGGGAATCGATCTGTGCATTCCCGATATCACATATCTGAAGCAGAACAGGGAGAAGGTGAAGGGCTTCTTCATCACCCACGGACACGAGGATCATATCGGCGCCCTGCCCTACGTGCTGCAGGAGATCAATGTACCGGTCTACGGCACCAGGCTTACGATCGCGCTGATCGAGAATAAACTGAAAGAGCATAACCTGCTTAAGACTACCAAAAGAAAGGTTGTAAAACACGGTCAGACGGTTACACTGGGATGCTTCCGTGTGGAATTTATCAAGACGAACCACAGCATCGCCGACGCGTCGGCTCTGGCGGTCTTCACGCCGGCCGGAGTGCTTCTGCATACCGGCGACTTCAAGATCGATTATACGCCGGTCTTCGGCGAACCCGCGGATCTGCAGAGATTCGCGGAGCTGGGCAAAAAGGGCGTCCTCGCCCTGATGTGCGACAGCACCAACGCGATCCGGCAGGGCTTTACGGCGTCGGAGAGAACCGTCGGCAAGACCTTTGACGCGATCTTTGCCGAGCATACGAACAACCGCATTATTGTGGCTACCTTTTCATCCAATGTGGACCGTGTCCAGCAGATCATCGATTCCGCCTACAAGTACGGGCGGAAGGTGGTGGTCGAGGGCCGCAGCATGGTGACCGTGATCGGCATCGCGAGCGAGCTGGGCTATATTAAGATCCCGGAGGGGACGCTGATCGACATTGACAATCTGAAGAATTACCCGGATGAGAAGACGGTTCTGATCACTACGGGAAGTCAGGGAGAGTCCATGGCCGCGCTGTCACGGATGGCTTCCAGCATCCATAAGAAGGTTTCCATCAAACCCAACGACGTGATCATTTTAAGCTCCACGCCGATCCCGGGCAACGAAAAGGCGGTCTCCAAGGTCATCAACGAGCTGTCCATCAAGGGCGCAGAGGTGATCTTCCAGGATACCCACGTATCGGGACATGCCTGTCAGGAGGAGATCAAGCTGATCTATTCCCTGACCCATCCCAAGTACGCGCTGCCGGTCCACGGCGAGTATCGCCACCTGATGACGCATAAGAGTCTGGCGGAGTCCATGGGGATCCCCAGGGAGAACATCCTGATCATGTCGTCCGGCGACGTGGTGGAGCTGTCGGAGGATTCGCTGAAGGTTGTGGACCACGTACAGGCGGGCGCGATTCTGGTGGACGGCCTGGGAGTCGGCGACGTGGGCAATATCGTCCTGCGGGACCGTCAGAACCTGGCCCAGAACGGCATTATCATCGTGGTGCTGACGCTGGAGAAGTATTCGAACCAGCTGCTGGCCGGCCCTGATATCGTATCCCGCGGGTTCGTCTATGTGCGGGAGTCGGAGGATCTTCTGGAGGAGGCCCGGAAGGTCGTGGAGGATTCGGTGCAGGACTGCCTGGACCGCCATGTGACCGACTGGGGCAAGCTTAAGAATATCATCCGGGACGACTTAAGCGACTTTTTGTGGAAGAAGATGAAGCGGAATCCGATGATTCTGCCGATCATTATGGAGGTATAGCTTCCGGTTCCGAATGGACAGCGGTCCGAAAGGAATGGACTCCGGAAAGGACAGGAAGAGAAGGGAAGACTGGATATGGGCGGAAAGACAGGAACAAGCACGAGAGATATCAACCGGGTGACCAGGGCGATCATACTGATCTCCTGGAAGCTGATCCTTCTGGCGCTGGTGATCCTGCTGGTCTACGAGTCGGTGTCGAGAGGTTATCAATTCGGCTACGGGCTGTTTCACAATACGGCCGTGGATGACCCCCCGGGCGTGGATCTGCGCGTGACCATCGGGGAGGACGAGTCCCTTGTGAACCTGGCGGCCGCCATGGAAGAGAGCGGACTGGCCAAGGACCGGTTCTCCTTCCTCATCCAGTGTATTTTCTATGAATACGGGTACCGGTTCATGGGATACGGGAACCCGATCAGGGAGGGGACGTATCTGCTGAATACGTCCATGCCGGCGAAGGAGATCATTATCACCCTCCGCGACGGAAAAGTAGAAGAACCGGAAGAAAGCAGCGAAGAGGAATGACGGGAGACGGACGGATCAGGGATTTTCTGTGGTCGCTGGAGCCCGAGGGCGATCCGCTGTGCGAGCGGATCTATGCGGACGCAGCCGAAAGAGGGATCCCGGTCGTAAGGCGAGAGACCGGCGCATTTCTGAAGGTGCTGGCAGCGATGGAAAGGCCCGGGGCGATTCTGGAGATCGGAACCGCCGTGGGCTATTCTGCTATTCTGATGGCACATGCGGCCCCGGCAGACTGCCGCATCACGACGGTCGAGAAGGATGAGGCGAGAGCGGCCGAGGCCCGCCAAAATATCGCTCTGGCCGGACTTGAGGAGAGGATCACGGTGATCTGCGCGGAAGCGGACGAGGTTCTGAAGGGGCTTGCGGACGCATCCTGCGATCTCGTGTTTATGGATGCGGCGAAGGGACAGTACGGGAAATGGCTGCCGGACGTCTGCCGGATCCTGAAGCCGGGAGGCGTGCTGGCTGCGGATAACGTGCTGCAGGACAGGACGGTTCTGGAGTCACGGTTCGCGGTGGAGCGCCGGGACCGGACGATTCACGCCAGGATGCGGGAGTTTCTGTGGGAGCTTAAGCACCGCGGGGATCTGCAGGCGGCGGTGCTAACCGTGGGGGACGGCGTGGCGGTCGCAGTGAAGACAGGGGATTAGCCGGTGAAAGGAATGCTCAGATGCGTAAGATCGAATTACTGGTGCCTGCAGGGAGCCTGGAGGTATTAAGAACGGCGGTGAGGTACGGAGCGGACGCGGTCTATATCGGCGGCGAGGCTTACGGACTCAGGGCGAAAGCCCATAATTTCTCCATTGAGGAGATGAAGGAGGGCGTCAGGCTGGCCCATTCCCGGGGCGTGAAGGTATATGTGACGGCGAATATATTTGCCCATAACGAGGACCTGGAAGGCGTCGCGGAGTATTTCCGCGAGCTCGGGGACGTGGGGATGGACGCGCTGATCATCTCGGACCCGGGCGTGTTCGAGCTGGAGAGAAGGATCCTGCCCCGGACGGACGTGCATATCAGCACCCAGGCCAACAGCACCAATTACGGGACGTACCGGTTCTGGTACGGACTTGGGGCAAAGCGGGTGGTGGCGGCCCGGGAATTAAGCCTGAAGGAGATAGCGGAGATCCGCGCCAGGATCCCGGAGGAGATGGAGATCGAATGCTTCGTACACGGGGCCATGTGCATCTCCTATTCCGGGCGGTGCCTTCTGAGCAATTATTTCGTGGGGAGGGACGCCAACCGCGGCGAGTGTACCCATCCCTGCCGGTGGAACTACGCGGTGGTCGAGGAGACGAGGCCGGGCGAATATCTTCCGGTGTATGAGAACGAGCGCGGAACGTTTCTGTTCAACTCCAGGGATCTGTGCATGATCGGCCATATTCCGGAGCTTCTGGCCGCCGGGATCGACAGCTTTAAGATCGAGGGCCGGATGAAGAACTCGCTTTATGCGGCGACGGTGGCCAGGACCTACCGCAGGGCCATCGACGACTGCCTGGAAAGCGAGGAGCTGTACCGGAAGCGTCTTCCGGCGTATCTGGAGGAGATCGGCAAATGTACCCGCAGGGAGTTTACGACCGGCTTCTATTTCGGAAAGCCGGGGGCGGAATCCATGATTTACGGGGAAAGTACCTATATAAAGGAATATGTTTATCTGGGCGTGGTGGACAGCGTGGACGGACGCGGTCTGTGCCGCCTGGAGCAGAAGAACAAGTTCTCCGTCGGCGAGACCGTGGAGATCATGAAGCCGGACGGGAGAAACCTTGAGGTGACCGTAGGGGCCATCTTCGACGAGGAGGGCCGGCCGCAGCCGAGCGCGCCCCACGCCAGACAGATCCTTTACGCGGATCTGGGCGGGGAAGCGGAAAGCGGCGACGTCCTGCGCCGGTGCGACGCGTAGACGGCGTGCGCCGGCAGGAGACCAAAGACGATGGGGGGTGACATCATGCTGACATGGATCGCAGGAATAGGAGCGGCGCTTTGCCTGGTATACTATATCGTGATCGTTGTGTACGCCGGTTTTTCCGTTTCGTTCTCATGGTTCTGGCTGCTGGCGGCAGGATTTCTGGCGTTTCTGTCATGGGGAAGCCGGTACTGCAGGCTGCATCCCAGACAGGTGCCGATGTGGGTGACGGTGCCGGTCATGACTCTGACGGCAGCTGCGCTGGCGGTGTTTTTTGTGACGGAGGCATGCGTGTTTGCAGGCGCGGTGTCTGCGGAGAAGCCGGGACTGGATTACGTGATCGTTCTGGGAGCCAAGGTCCACGAGCGGGGGATCAGCAATTCCCTGCGCATGCGTCTGGACAAGGCGGTCGAGTACAGCCGGATAAGCCCCGGAACCGTTCTGATCCTTTCCGGCGGCCAGGGGGCGGACGAACCCATGACGGAGGCGCAGGCCATGTATCAGTACCTTCTGGATCAGGGAGTTTCGCCGACCCGTCTTGTCATGGAGCCGGTATCCTCCAGTACGGTGGAGAATATCGCCTACAGCCAGCTGATCATCCGGCAGACAGAGCAGAGCAAGCGGGATATGGCCAGGAAAGACGACGGAAGCGTGGCGCCGGGACCGTACCTGCAGGTAGAGGAAAAGCCGGTGCAGATCGGCATCCTGACCAGCAGCTATCATGTGTTCCGCGCGGGAATGATCGCGAAGAAGCGGGGCATGGAGGACGTCTGCGGGATCGCGGCGCACTCGGATCCGATCCTGTTTCTGCATCTGTGCGTGCGGGAATGCGCGGCGGTTCTGAAAGACCGTCTGATGGGAAATATGTGACAGAAAGAAGACAGAAAGAGAGGAATATAATCATGAATGATCTGAAGAATCTGGCGGCCTACCGGCTGCTTGCCCAGAGCCATGTGAAGGAGCTCGATTCCGAAAGCTTCCTTCTGGAGCACAGAAAGAGCGGCGCGAAGCTGTTCCTTCTGTCCAATTCGGACAACAACAAGGTGTTCTCCATCGGCTTTCGGACGCCGCCCTCCGACAGCACCGGCGTGCCCCACATCATGGAGCACAGCGTTCTGTGCGGCTCGGAGAAATTCCCGGTAAAGGATCCTTTCGTGGAGCTGGTGAAGGGTTCTCTGAATACGTTTCTGAACGCCATCACATACCCGGACAAGACGGTCTATCCGGTCGCCAGCACCAACGACAAGGACTTTCAGAACCTGATGGACGTTTATATGGATGCGGTGCTGCATCCCAATATCTACCGGGAGGAGAAGATCTTTAAGCAGGAGGGCTGGCATTACGAGCTGGAGGACGCATCGGCGCCCCTGCGCTATAACGGCGTCGTCTATAACGAGATGAAGGGAGCGTTCTCCTCTCCGGAAAGCGTGCTGGACCGGTGGACCCAGAACGCCCTGTTCCCGGATGTCTGCTACGGCTATGAGTCCGGCGGCGACCCGGCCTGTATTCCGGAGCTGACCTATGAGCAGTTCCTTCATTTCCATGAGACCTACTACCATCCGGCCAACAGCTATATCTACCTGTACGGCGATATGGACATGGAGGAGCGGCTGCGCTGGCTTGACGAGGCGTATCTGAGCAAATACGACCGCAGCGACCCGAAGGCGCAGGTGGACTCGGAGATCCGCAGGCAGAAGCCTTTCGCCGCGCCGAAGCAGGAGGAGATCACCTATCCCATTACCGAGGACGAGCCGGAGGAGAAGGCTTCCTATCTTTCGATCAGCACCGTGGTGGGCGACCGGCTGGATCCGGTGCTTTTCACGGCGTTCCAGATCCTGGAATACGCCCTGATCGACGCCCCGGGAGCGGCGCTTAAGCAGGCGCTTCTGGACGCGGGGATCGGCGGGGATATCCTGGGCGGTTTCGCCGACGGCATCCTGCAGCCCTACTTTACCGTGACGGCCAAGGATGCGGACGCGGACCAGAAGGGGGAATTTCTGGCGGTCGTTAAGGGAACCCTCCGGAAGCTGGCCGATGAGGGACTGAACCGGAAGAGCCTGCTGGCCGGCATAAATTACTATGAATTCCACAATCGGGAGGCGGACTACGGCTGGGCCCCGAAGGGCCTTATGTACGGCCTGCACGCCATGGAGAGCTGGCTGTACGGCGAGGATCCGCTGATGCTTCTGCGCTATGAGGACACCTTTGATTTCCTGAAGAAGGCGGCGGACGAGGGATATTTCGAGCAGCTGATCCGCGACTGGCTCCTGGACAATCCGTTCGAGGTCACGGTGGTGGTGAAGCCGGAGAAGAACAAGACGGCCAGAGAGGACGCGAAGCTGGCGGAGAAGCTGGCCGCGTACAAGGCGACCCTGTCTGCGGAGGAGATCGAGAGACTGGTGCAGCAGACGAAGGAGCTGAAGGCGTATCAGGACGCGCCGTCGCCGAAGGAGGATCTGGAGAAGATCCCGATGCTTAAGCGGGAGGATATAAGCCCGAAGGCGGAGGAGAACCACTGGAAGGAGTCGGTGATCCACGGCGTTACGACGGTGTTCCATGAGCATTTCACCTCCGGAATCTGCTATGTGAAAGCGCTGTTTCATACGGACCGGGTTCCGGCGGAGGATCTGCCCTATGTGGGGCTTCTGAAGTTTTTGATGGGCTATGTGGATACGGAGCATTACAGCTATGCGGATCTGAGCAGCGAGATCTATCTGCAGACCGGCGGGATCGGGTTCAGCACGCATACCTATGTGGATTTTGACCGTCCCGGCAGCTTTACCGGCGTGTTTACCGCCGATATGAAGTCTCTGTATGAGAAGCTTCCGGACGGCTTCGGTCTGCTGGCGGAGATCCTGTCCGCGTCGAAGCTGACCGACGAGAAACGCATCGGCGAGGTGCTCAGGGAGGTGCGTTCGCGTTCAAGGATGAAGCTGGAGGGCGCCAGCCACCAGGCGGCGATCTCCAGGGCCATGTCCTATTTCTCTCCGTCCTCCCGGTATAACGATATGACCGGCGGGATCGGTTTCTACCGGTTCCTGGAGGATACGGTGAAGGCGTTTGAGAAGGAGCCGAAGGCGCTGATCGGGAAGCTTCAGGAGGTGGCGGCCAGACTGTTCACGGCCGACAACCTGCTTCTGAGCATTACGGCGGATGAGGAGGGCTTTAAGCTGGTACCGGACGCCATGAAGGCTCTTACGGACGCGCTCGGCGCGGGCAGCGGCGAGACGTATCCGTTTACGTTCGAGAGGAAGAATCTGAACGAAGGCTTCAAGACATCCTCCCAGGTCAACTATGTGGCCCGGTGCGGGAATTACCGGGAGAAGGGCTATGAATATACCGGCGCGCTGCAGATCCTGAAGCCGATCTTAAACTACGATTATCTGTGGATCAATCTGCGCGTCAAGGGCGGCGCCTATGGCTGCATGAGCGGCTTCGGCCGGTCCGGCGACGGGTATTTCGCGTCTTACCGGGATCCGAACCTGAAGGAGACCAACCAGGTCTACGAGAACGTGATCGATTATCTGGAGCATTTCGACGCGGACGAGAGAGACATGACCAAGTACGTCATCGGCACGATCAGCGAGCTGGATACGCCGCTGACGCCGTCCGCCAGGGGCGAGCGGGGGCTGTCCGCGTACCTGTCCCACGTAAGCAACGAGATGCTGGCCGAGGAGCGGACGCAGATCCTTAAGGCCCAGCCGGAGGATATCCGGGCGCTGGCGCCGGTGCTTAAGGCGGTGCTGGACACCGGAAGTCTGTGCGTCATCGGCGGGGACGAGAAGGTAGAGGCCAACCGGGAGATGTTCGGCGAGGTGAAGGCGCTGTTCCGCGGATGAGCGGACGGCGTGCGGCGAGAGAAGGAGAACAGCGAGCGTATATGAGCGAGAATTACAGATCCGGCTTCGTGGCCCTGATCGGCCGGCCCAACGTAGGCAAGTCCACGCTGATGAACCATCTGATCGGCCAGAAGATCGCGATCACGTCGGAGAAGCCCCAGACCACCCGCAACCGCATTCAGACTGTTTACACAGATAAGCGGGGCCAGATCATTTTCCTGGATACTCCCGGCATCCATAAGGCGAAGAACAAGCTCGGCGAGTATATGGTGAATGTGGCCGTGGGCACCTTAAGCGAGGTGGATGTGGTGCTATGGCTGGTGGAGCCGTCCACCTTCATCGGCGCGGGAGAGCGGCACATCGCGGAGCTTCTGAAGAAGGTGAAGACGCCGGTGATCCTGGCGATCAATAAGATCGACACGGTGAAGAATAAGGAGGACATCCTGAAGTTTACGGACGCCTACCGGAGCCTCGGCGAGTTCGCGGAGATCGTTCCGGTATCGGCGCTGAAGGATCAGAATACGGACCGGATGACGGATATCCTGTTTAAGTACCTGCCTTACGGCCCCCAGTATTACGACGAGGACACGGTGACAGATCAGCCGATGCGGCAGATCGCGGCGGAGCTGATCCGGGAGAAGGCCCTGCGGATGCTTTCGGATGAGATTCCCCACGGCATCGCCGTGACCATCGAGAAGATGAGCGAGCGCGGGGACGGCATGTTTGACATCGAGGCCACGATCATCTGCGAGAGAGAAAGCCACAAGGGCATCATCATCGGCAAGGGCGGCGCCATGCTTAAGAGGATCGGCACCGCCGCCCGCCAGGAGATTGAGAACCTGATGGGAGCCCGCGTGAACCTGAAGCTCTGGGTCAAGGTGCGGAAGGAATGGCGGGACAGCGAGCTGTATATGAAGAATTACGGGTATTACGAGCAGAAGGGATAGATAAGTCCGCTGCGGCGGCGCGCAGCAACCCGGAAGGATGAAAGAGACAAAAAGGTATGCGTGAACTGATCGAACTGACCGGCATGGTATTAAAATCCACCTCGGTGGGAGAATACGATAAGCGGCTGGTGCTTCTGACCCGGGAACGGGGCAAGATCACGGCCTTCGCCCGGGGCGCGAAGCGGCCCGGAAGCCGTCTGATGGGGCCCAGCCGGCCGTTTGCGTTCGGGACGTTTAGGCTCTATGAGGGGCGGGAGGCGTACAATCTGCAGGATGCGGAGATCAGCCGGTATTTTGAGGAGCTGGCGTCGGATGTGGAGGCGGCCTGCTACGGGCAGTATTTCCTGGAATTCGGGGATTACTATTCGCGGGAGAATCTGGACGGGTCGGCCATGCTGCTTCTGATCTACCAGTCTCTGCGGGCGCTTTTAAAGCCGGGACTTCCTGACCGGCTGGTGCGGCGGGTGTTCGAGCTGAAGGCGATGGTGACCGGCGGGGAGTATACGGAGAAGCCGCCGGCGGCGGTCAGTGAATCGGCGGCCTATGCGTGGGAATATGTGGTTTGGAGCCCGGTCGAGAAGCTGTATACATTTACGCTGACGGAACCGGTGATGGAGGAATTCTCCAGGTGTGTGGAGATGAATCTGAGGAGGTACGTGGATCGGGAGTTTCAGTCGCTTCGGATTTTGGAGGCGATGGGGGGAAATTCGGCTGCAGGCATTGAAATGCTGTGAAAATCATGATATAATGCGCAAGGCGCTTTCTCTGCGCGGACGATGCATAAGAGAACGGAAATGTGAGCAGGGTACATAACGGCATCTACATCACATGACAGGAGGGATCTTATGCGGAGGAATAAGAGCGCGGGATATCGAAGGCGCGGCGGCATCGCGGGTATAGCTGACGGCATCGCGGGCATAGCTGGCGGCATCGCGGGTATAACTGCCGGGAGAGCGGCGGCTGCGGTTCTGTTTGCAGCGGCGACGCTGCTTACAGCTGCGGCGTTTCTTCTGACAGGCTGCGGCAGAAGCCCGCTTGCGGCTGAGCGGAGTGAGATCTATATCGACGGGGACGGCGGGCTGTATACGGTGCTTTACGGCGTTTATGACGCGGCGAAGGATTATTACCGGGAAGAGGAGCTGGCCGCCCGGGCCGAAGACGAGGCGGCGGCTTATAACGCGGAGCATTCCGCAGGCGTGCGGCGGCCGGAAGAGATGGTCTCGGTGGAGAAGGTCCGTCTGGGAGACGGAACGGCCAGCGTGGTTCTGCGGTATTCGGACGCAGAGCACCTGATCCGGTTCACGGAGGCGTCCCAGGATGAGGAGAATCACACGGAGATGCTTTCCGTGACGACGGTCGGCGAGGGACTGTCCGGGCGCGTGGAGGAAGCGGAGGCGTGGATCGACGCGAAGCGGAACGATCCGGTGACGCCGGAGCAGATCCGAAGGCGCGCGGATCTCCATCTGGTCGCGGTGGCCGGTCCGGTCACGCTGCAGACGGAGAAGCGGATCCTTTATTACAGCGGGGCGGTGAGCCTGCTGGATCCGTATACGGCGCAGGTGGCGGACGGGGACGCTTATCTGGTATATAAGTAAGGCAGGATTGTTTCAAAATATAGAAAAGGCAGGGTAATGATTTATGGAAAAGACAATGGATAAGATCGTAGCGCTGGCGAAGTCCAGAGGGTTCGTCTATCCGGGCTCCGAGATCTACGGCGGCCTGGCGAATACCTGGGATTACGGCAATCTGGGCGTGGAGCTGAAGAACAATGTGAAGAAGGCATGGTGGCAGAAATTCGTTCAGGAGAGTCCCTACAACGTAGGCGTGGACTGCGCGATCCTGATGAATTCCCAGACCTGGGTGGCCAGCGGCCATCTGGGCGGGTTCTCGGATCCGCTGATGGACTGCCGCGCCTGCCATGAGAGGTTCCGCGCGGACCAGCTGATCGAGAATTATATGAAGGAGAAGGGCATTGTTCCGGAGGAGGCCGTGGACGGCTGGACCCAGGAGCAGATGAAGCAGTACATCGAGGATCAGAATATCTGCTGTCCCAGCTGCGGCAAGCATGATTTCACCGATATCCGTCAGTTCAACCTGATGTTCAAGACCTTCCAGGGCGTGACGGAGGACGCGAAGAACACGGTCTATCTGCGGCCGGAGACGGCTCAGGGCATCTTCGTGAACTTCAAGAACGTCCAGAGGACGTCCCGCAAGAAGATTCCGTTCGGAATCGCCCAGATCGGCAAGTCCTTCCGCAATGAGATCACGCCGGGCAATTTCACGTTCCGTACCAGGGAATTTGAGCAGATGGAGCTGGAGTTCTTCTGCGAGCCGGATACGGATCTGGAGTGGTTCGCCTACTGGAAGCAGTTCTGCATCAGCTGGCTGCAGACTCTGGGCATTAAGCCGGAGGAGATGCGGGTGCGCGACCACGATCCGGCGGAGCTGGCCTTCTACAGCAAGGCCACGTCCGACATCGAGTTTCTGTTCCCATTCGGATGGGGCGAGCTCTGGGGGATTGCGGACCGTACCAATTACGACCTGACCCGTCATCAGGAGACGTCCGGTCAGGATCTGACCTATTTTGACGATACGAAGAATGAGAAATACATTCCCTTCGTCATCGAGCCGTCCCTGGGCGCCGATCGTGTGACGCTGGCGTTCCTCTGCGCGGCCTACGACGAGGAGGAGATCGGCGAGGGCGACGTGCGCACGGTGCTTCATTTCCATCCGGCCATCGCTCCGGTGAAGGTGGGCGTGCTGCCGCTTTCAAAGAAGCTGAACGAAGGCGCGGAGAAGATCTACACCGATCTGTGCAGGTATTTCAGCTGTGAATTCGACGACCGCGGCAACATCGGCAAGCGCTACCGCCGCCAGGATGAGATCGGTACGCCGTTCTGCGTGACCTATGATTTCGATTCCGAGAACGACCAGGCGGTGACGGTCCGCGACCGCGACACGATGGAGCAGGTTCGGGTGCCGATCGCGGAGCTTAAGGATTATCTGGAGGAGAGGATCCGGTTCTGAACGGAACTGCCGGAATCACATCATTTCAGCGGCAGGAGCTGTCTGCCGGGCGAATAGCCCGGAGGGCAGCTTTTTTTTTGAGAAATTCCTGCTTTCTGCATCCTATGTGTGTTCTGTCAGAACCGAAAAGAAATACCCGCAGATTTCTCTGTACAGAATGGAGTCTGTGCGGTAGAATGGAGAAAAGCGTCTGCCATATCGGGTGCGTTCGCATGGAAGGACTGAACAGGGGAATCTGGAGGATCGGATGAAGAATTCTGCATTTTCAGCGAGAAAATCATGGAGAGATTATCGGAGGCGGGACCGGCGCCGCGCTTTTGACGCGCTGGTGCGGCGATTTTGCTATGGGGCGATCCTTCTGGAGGCGGCGCTGCTGTTTAGCCGGTACGGCGGAGAGGATTTCTTCGCGTTGCGCACGGAGAGCGAAAGCCGCCAGTGGGTGAGCCCGGCGGAGGACGGAAGCGGCGGTACCGTGGAGGAGATCTTGGGATTCCGTCTGCGGCTTCGCGACGGGGCCGTCGAGTTCTACCGGCAGGAAGAAGCAGTCGAAGTTGAGAAATCCCAAAGAAACTCTTGCTATAATCCAGACGATACGCTATAATGCTTCCATTGAGTTTTCTGTTACACTACGCACAAAAAGGACAGGTGGATACCCATGGAAAAGAGAGAACAGTTATACGAAGGCAAGGCAAAGAAGGTTTTCCTGACGGACGATCCGGATCTTCTGATCGTATCCTATAAGGACGATGCGACGGCGTTCGACGGACAGAAGAAGGGCACGATCGTTGGCAAGGGCGCGATCAATAACCGCATGACCAACCATATTTTCAAGCTGCTGGAGAAGGAAGGCGTGCCGACCCATCTGGTAGAGGAGTTAAACGACCGGGAGACCCTGGTGAAGAAGGTGGAGATCGTGCCGTTGGAGGTCATCATCCGCAATTTCTCCGCCGGAAGCTTCGCCAAGAAGCTGGGCATGGAAGAGGGCATTAAGCTGGCCTGCCCCACGCTGGAATTCAGCTATAAGAACGACGACCTGCATGATCCGTTCATCAACAGCTACTACGCGCTGGCCCTGAACCTGGCGACGCAGGAGGAGATCGATGCGATCACGAAGTACGCGTTCACGGTCAATCGTGTGATGCAGGCGTATTTCGCAAGCCTCGGCATCGAGCTGATCGACTTTAAGATCGAGTTCGGACGTTATCACGGACAGATCATCCTGGCCGACGAGGTGTCTCCGGATACCTGCAGGCTCTGGGATAAGGAGACCCACGAGAAGCTGGACAAGGACCGCTTCCGCCGGGATCTGGGCAATGTCGAGGACGCATACCAGGAAGTGTTCCGCAGGTTGGGAATTCAGTAGGAATAGGCCGGGCCGGCCTGAATCCGGAAGAAGACAGGCAGCGGCCCGGCTAAGATCCGTCAGACAGACGAAGGTGGTATCAGACCATGGAAATGGAAAATATCTGGAATTCGGACGACAAGCTGCATGAGGAATGCGGTATTTTCGGAATGTATGATTTAGATGGTGGAGAGGTCGCCTCCACCATCTATTATGGTTTATTCGCCCTGCAGCACCGGGGCCAGGAGAGCTGCGGCATCTCGGTCAGCGACACCGCGGGGCCCAAGCACGCGGTCCGGGTCCACAAGGGCATGGGGCTGTGCAACGAGGTATTCCTGCCGGAAACCCTGGAGGCGCTTCACGGCAATATCGGCGTGGGCCATGTGCGGTATTCCACGGCGGGAAGCAGTACCCGTGAGAACGCCCAGCCGCTGGTTCTTAATTACATAAAGGGCACTCTGGCCCTGGCTCATAACGGCAATCTGGTCAACGCGCCCCAGCTTCGAAGGGAGCTGGCGTATACGGGGGCTATTTTCCAGACGACCATCGATTCGGAGGTCATCGCTTACCTGATCGCCCGGGCCAGGATCGATTCGAAGAACGTCCAGGAGGCGGTGGCGAAGGCCATGGAGAAGCTGTCCGGCGCGTATTCGCTGGTGATCATGAGCCCGCGGAAGCTGATCGGCGCCAGAGATCCCTTCGGTTTTAAGCCCCTGTGCATCGGGAAGAAGGACAACGCCTATATCCTGACCTCCGAGACCTGTGCGCTGGCCACCATCGGGGCGGAATTCATCCGCGACGTGGAGCCGGGCGAAGTGGTGGCGATCACGAAGGACGGGATTGAGTCGAACCGCAGCATGTGCTTCGCGGATGCGAAGCGGCAGGCTCGGTGCGTATTCGAATACATCTATTTCGCCAGGCCGGACACGGTGTTCGACGGCGTCAGCGTCTACCATTCCCGCATCTACGCGGGACGGTGCCTGGCCAAGGATTCGCCGGTGGACGCGGATCTGGTGGTAGGCGTGCCGGAGTCCGGCAACGCGGCCGCCCTCGGCTACGCCCTGGAATCGGGGATCCCCTACGGAACGGCCTTTGTGAAGAATACGTATGTGGGCCGGACCTTCATCAAGCCCAAGCAGAGCAACCGGGTCTCCGCGGTCCGGGTGAAGCTGAACGTCCTAAAGGAGGCCGTCGAGGGCAAGCGGGTCATCATGATCGACGACTCCATCGTCCGGGGCACCACCAGCCATCAGATCGTGCGGATGCTTCGGGAAGCGGGCGCCAGGGAAGTGCATGTGAAGGTCAGCGCGCCGCCGTTTCTCCATCCCTGCTACTTCGGCACCGATATCCCGTCGGAGGAACAGCTGATCGCTTACGGGAAGACGCTGGAGGAGATCCGCTTCCTGATCGGTGCGGATTCCCTGTCCTACCTGCGGGTGGAGCGCCTGAAGGAAATGGCCGAGGGACTGCCGATCTGCACCGCCTGCTTCACCGGCGACTACCCGATCGCCCCTCCCGAGGAGGATATAAGAGGGGACTACACTGCGTAATTATAATCCCAACACAAACATAAACATCACACACGGAGGTTTCCATGAACGACAGATACCAAAGTCCGCTTTCCGAGCGGTACGCCAGCAGGGAAATGCAGTACATCTTCTCCCCGGACAAGAAGTTCAGGACCTGGCGCAGACTCTGGATCGCTCTGGCGGAGACAGAGAAGGAGCTGGGCCTTCCCATCACCCAGGAGCAGATCGACGAGCTCAAGGCTCACCAGGACGATATTAACTACGACGTGGCGAAGGAGCGGGAGCGCCTGGTGCGCCACGACGTCATGTCCCATGTCTACGCCTACGGACAGCAGTGTCCGAAGGCAAAGGGCATCATCCACCTGGGGGCCACCTCCTGCTATGTGGGCGACAATACCGACATCATCATCATGACCGAGGCCCTGCGCCTGGTGCGCAGGAAGCTCTTAAACGTGATGGCGGAGCTGGCCGCGTTCGCGGAGCGGTATAAGGACCAGCCTACGCTGGCGTTTACCCATTTCCAGCCGGCCCAGCCCACCACCGTGGGGAAGCGGGCCACCCTGTGGCTCCACGACCTGTGCCTGGATCTGGAGGATCTGGATCATGTGCTGGGCAGCATGAAAATGCTGGGCTCCAAGGGAACCACCGGCACGCAGGCCAGCTTTCTGGAGCTGTTCGACGGCGATCATGAGAAATGCCGTCAGGCCGACCGGATGATCGCGCAGAAAATGGGGTTTGAGGAATGCTATCCGGTATCCGGACAGACCTATTCCCGCAAGGTCGATACGCGGGTGGTGAACGTCCTGGCCCAGATCGCCGTAAGCGCCCATAAATTCTCCAATGACATCCGCCTTCTCCAGCACCTGAAGGAGGTAGAGGAACCCTTCGAGAAGAACCAGATCGGCTCTTCCGCCATGGCCTACAAGCGGAATCCCATGCGCAGCGAGCGAATCGCGTCGCTGGCAGATTTCGTGATGAGCGACGTGATGAACCCGATGCTGGTGGCGTCCACCCAGTGGTTCGAGCGGACGCTGGACGATTCGGCCAACAAGCGGCTGAGCATTCCGGAGGGATTTCTGGCGGTGGACGGCATCCTGGATCTGTACCTGAACGTGGTGGACGGTCTGGTGGTGTATCCGAAGGTGATCGAGAAGCATTTCATGGCGGAGCTTCCGTTCATGGCCACCGAGAATATCATGATGGACGCGGTGAAGGCCGGAGGCGACCGGCAGGAGCTGCATGAGCGGATCCGGCAGCTGTCCATGGAGGCAGGCCGCAACGTCAAGGAGAAAGGACTCGACAATAACCTTCTGGAGCTGATCGCGGCGGATCCGGCCTTCGGCCTTACGGCGGACGATCTCAGAAAGACCATGGAGCCGTCCCTGTATGTGGGGCGCGCGCCAAAGCAGGTGGAGGAATTCCTGGAGGAGATCGTAAAACCGGTTCTGGAGAAGAACAGGGACGTGCTGGGAATGAAAGCGGAGATCAACGTATAGGATTTGTCGAATTTTGTCGAAATTTGTCGAATTTCCTGCGCTGCGGTTGATTTTTCCTGTTTCTGTGGGTATACTTGTATTCATCTGACAGAGAGCAGGAGGACCCAAATGGAAGATCAGGCGTATCCGGGAGCCGGCGACGGGCTCGAACAGAGGGACAGGCAGCTGGAGGAAAGACGGCATCAGGCATCGGAGCGGCTTAAGGACGCTATCGCCAGGGAGCTGGCGGGGGAAAGCCCGGAGGAGACGAAGACCGGGACGCTGCTCTGGAACGTGCTGATCCTCTATCAGGACGTACCCTTTGTAACCTCGAAGAATCTGAAGTTTACATATTCAATCCGCGGTTACGAGATGTTCGTCAGCCGGAAGGACAAATCCATCACCCGTTCCACCGTGAATCTGGCCTTCGGCATGGCGATGAAGCTTCTGCGCGAGGATCTGCCGGTCAGCGGCCCGAAGAAGCTGGGAACGTTCGGGGCCAGTTATCTGTACCCCATCTTCATACGCGTCGGCGTGATACCGGTCGAAAAGACGAAAAAGAGAAAGAAGCAGGAACCGTCATAGAACGGAAAGGGCAGGCCGCGGGGCCTGCCCTTCTTCTGTGCAGACCGGCTGCGGAAGCGGCGGAATGCAAGAAAAATGAAAGGAAAAATTCTGTTAAATTTTAAAGTATCCTATCGCCAAGACTCTAAAACTCAACTTCCGAAGTGAAATGGGCTCTAACCCAGTAAATATGCGGGTTAGAGCCTGTCTGTCTGTATGGCTTAT
>CANQME010000022.1 GCA_947624815.1 uncultured Lachnospiraceae bacterium
AGAAAATCCACCGCCGCCATAAAGTCCTCGGTATTGATGTCGGGGGACGCCATGTAACGGACATTTCCGCCGCTCTCGCCGGTGAAGGAGGGGTCAAAAGCAACCGTCAGAAATCCTCTTTCCGCCATTGTCTGGGCGTACAATCCCGCCGCCTGCTCTTTGACCGCACCGAAGGGGCCACAGACAGCAATCGCCGGAAGCTTACCTTCCGTATTTTTCGGCACATACAAATCTGCCGCCAGCGTGATACCGTAACGGTTCACAAAGGTTACCTTGCTGTGGTCTACTTTCTCGCTCTTTGGGAAGGTTTTATCCCATTCCGCCGTCAGTTTCAGTTCTTCTTTTTTCATGATGTTTGCCATCCTTTCATTATTTTATTGATTGTTTTTCGGTCTTCCGTATCAGATAATCCATAAGGTCTACCCGCTTTTGGCTTTCGTGCATCCGGTCAAGCAGACCGCAGCGGCATTGCTTGAGGAATCTTGTAAGCTCTCTCATGTTGCCCGTTTGTAAGATACGCTCGGCCTTCACAATTTCCTCCGCATTGCATCCCGCGTCGGACATCCCCGTGAGCAGATTTTCCGTTTGTTCGCTCATTATCTCATCCTTTCTGCATCCGGCTTTTTTCTGACATCTACAGCATAGCACGTTGACATATCCCTCGCTAATGGTTATAATGAATATCGTGATATTCTTCTATCGAATATCACGACATTGAATGGAGGACACCATAATGGAAATTCGCACTCTACGGTATTTTCTTGCCGTTGCAAGGGAAGAAAACATGACCAAAGCCGCAGAGATCCTGCACGTTACGCAGCCCACACTTTCCAAGACGCTGCGGGCGTTGGAGGATGAGCTTGGAAAAAAGCTGTTCACCCGGCACAGCTTCAGCATTTCCCTGACCGAGGAAGGAATCCTTCTCAGAAAGCGGGCGGAAGATTTAGTTTCGATGGCGGATAAGATCATCGGCGAATTTGTGTCTTTGGACGATATAACCGGCGGAGATATTTATTTTGGGCTGGCCGAGTCATATCAAATTCGTTACCTTGCGCAGGAGATCAAGAGTTTCAAAGAGATTTATCCCGGCCTGCGCTACCATATCAGCAGCGGAGATACGGAACAGGTCACGGAAAAGCTGGACAAGGGTATTCTTGACTTTGCCGTGCTTGCGGAGGAGCCGGATACAGCAAAGTATCACTATCTCACCTTCCCGAAAGCGGATGTATGGGGGCTCGTCATACCCGTGGATCACCCTTTGGCGAAAAAAGACAGCATCCTTGTGGATGACGTTACCGGGCTGCCACTGTTTTGCTCGGAACAAGGGTGGAAACTCGACATCCCACGCTGGGCCGGAGAAAAAATGGACAAACTGCGTCTGGAGGGCTCCTTTCGTTTGTCCTATAACGCATCTTTGTTTGTCAGGGAGGGTCTGGGCTTTCTGCTGACCTTTGACCATTTGATTGATACAAGTCCGGGAAGCGGACTTGTGTTCCGCCCGCTTTCACCGAAACTGGAGGCAAAGATGTACTTGATTTGGAGAAAGTATCAGGCTTTTACACCTATCGCGGAACGTCTGCTCGCGGAATTGAAAGATAGATATGGCTGACACATTCAATGGCAGGTTCCTCTGTATTCAGAAGAACCTGCCATGACAATTAGGAATCAAGCAGACAAGAAGTACCCACTGATTGGGTTCACAATATTTGAGAGCATTACATCATTGTATCGTCTCTAAGTACCCCGGCCAGATTGATCTTTCGCACTCCCCGCCATGCCAGATAATACGCCAGTGCCACAAAAGCCCAAATGGCCAGCATAAATAAGAGAACCGGAACATACGGCGCTTCTGCCAGAAATACTCCAGCCTCCATATAGCTTGCTTTCAGCATAAATCCGATTGCGACGGCCACAATCGGAAGGCCGATCAGGATCGGGCGCCCGGCGATGACAAGCGCTTCTGTACAGAACATCTTTTTCAGTTCCGCAGGCGTCAGCCCGACCGACATATACCTGGCAAATTCCCGTCTCCTTTGACGTACAAATCCCAAAGTGTTGGAGAATACATTCCCGATGCCGATAATCGCAAGCAGAACACAGAACGCCCCGAAAACTGTCATCATTCCCTGTATCTGCCGGTTATTTGTTTCATACTCCTGAATACGGTTTTCCTGCTCTATGGTATATTTCCCACCGGCAAGCTGCGCGATTTTCTCCTGTATCGTATTGAGTTCTTCCAAAGTGACATCGTCTCTGCCGCGGATGCAGATGTAACTATCTTCCTCCATTCCGCCGATCTGTCCCTTGATTTCTTTCCATAAGGAAACAGGAATAAAATGCACCAGTTCATAATAGTCAAGCTTTGCATATTCTTCCCTCAACACAGGAGCTTCCTGCGTATAAGACAGGACAGGAACCTCCGCTGTTACTTCCTCGTTGCCGGACTGTCTCAAAACGCTCACTGCATTTTCGCCTTTTGTATAAGGCATGAAAACGGGATGCCGGAAATCAGGGTTTGTCACATCGCGGATCTGATTTAAGACAACAGCTCCGTTAAGCTGCGGCGTAATGCCGATCTGTTCACAAAAAGCAGCAAAACTCTGGTCGTCCATGATAACAATCGGAGCATTTACAAGCCATCCGCCATCCACTTGCGACACATAGTTTGCAGGAGCACCTGAAAAACCGCCAAAGGACTTCATATCTTCGGTCATTTCTTCCTCGGCGATGATTCTTTTTGCGGAAGCCTTCTGATAAACAATGGCGCTTTTTATACTATCAAGTGCCTGGACAGCTGTTGTTTCTTCAAAAATGTCCACATCGGTATCCTTCACGGTAGTCATGACGTCCCATACGTCCTGATAACGCTCGAAATAGGTTTCCCTCGTGCTGATCTGGGAGAGGGAGAAGAAACACTGCATGAGCGCAAATGCAAGGAATGAAACGATGAGCGACAGGGACGCTGTCCGCAGCGCTTTTCTCTGCGCTTTCAGTGCGTTGCCTGCTAATTCTCCTTCTATTCCGAACAGGAAAGAGAGTAAACGGGAGTTTTTTTGGCGTTTCAACTGGAATTCTCCGGTATTCTTTATCGCCTCAAGAGGCGTCAGCTTACTTAAGCGCCGGGCGGGAAGCCATGCGGAGATCCATATCGTAATGACTGTTACAAGCAATGTCAGCACCAGAACCAGCGGGTGATAGCCAAAGACCAATGGGTGCCGCCCCGAAACACCGCTGCCGATATAAGTGTCTACCAGATACAGCAGTCCCGCGCTGCCCGCAACGCCAAGCAGGGTTCCGGCGAGTAACGGCCCCGCACAGAGAACAGCCGCTTCCTGCAAAAGACATGTCCGGATCTGCTTTGGCGTAGCTCCGATACTGGAAAGAATGCCAAACTGATGGATTCTTGCGTTCATGGACACCGCAAAAGAGTTATGGATAATGATGATCAGCGAGAAGGATGCCGTCGCCGTAATCAGAATAAACAGCGGGAACAGCAGCCTTGGGGCCGTATCACTGGAATCGCGGATCATGTACATGGCAAGAAGCTCATAATTATAAGCGATTCGTTCCGGTCCGATGCCGAGCTGGCGGGCGATATGGGGCGTATCGGAAAAGACAGCCTTCTTATCATTAAAATAAATATCTGTTGCTGGCTTTGTTCCTTTCAGTCCTGTATCGTTTAACACGACATTTTCCACATTGGCAAAGTTTCTGATTGTTTCCACATCCTCCGAAGAAAGCTCGCCAATGATACGGCTGTGCCAGCCGCCTTCCTCCAGTTCGATGCGCTCCACTTCATATTTCCAGGCATTATAGAATAATCCGCACAGCAGGGATAAGAGCAGGGCAGAAATAAATGCCGCAACCGTAACGGACAAACCGGCCGAACGATTGTTTTTAATATAGCTTAATGAATAATCTTTCCACATATTCATTACCTCCGCCGTTCATCACTGATGATACGCCCATCCTCAACCGTAACGATTCGTTCTGCCGCCATGGCAACCTTTTCATCATGGGTAATCAACAGAATGGTCTGTTCCAGATTGCGGTTGGAAAGCTTCAGCATGTCAACGACTTCTTTGGAGTTTTTCTGGTCGAGATTTCCGGTCGGCTCATCTGCCAGAAGCAGGGCAGGCCGGTAAATCAGGGCGCGTGCAATCGCAACTCTCTGCTGCTGGCCGCCGGATAACTGGTTCGGCAGAAGATCCAGTTTATCAGCGATTCCAAGAGAGCCTGCAATTTTATCAAAATACTCTTTGTTTGGCTTTTTCTTATCAAGCGCAAGCGGCAATAAAATGTTTTTCTTCGCCGTGAGAGTGGGGATCAGGTTATAAAACTGATATACCAGTCCTACCTTCCTGCGACGGAAGATCGCTGCCTGTGTCTGATTCAGTTTGGAGAGGTCGGTTCCGTCTATAACGACCTTTCCATCCGTAGGTTTGTCCACGCTCCCAAGAATATGCAGCAGCGTGGACTTACCTGACCCGGAGGCCCCAAGAATTGCCACAAATTCTCCTTTGCTTACTGACAGATCAATTCCGTCAAGCGCTGCTGTCTGATTCCCGCCAGAGCCATATACCTTCCTGACTCCCTCACATTTTAAGATTTCCATTTTGATGATTTCCTTTCTTTTGTGCGCCTGTCCTTAAGAGTTGCGCTTCCTGTTATTATATCAAATGAAACTTACAACTCAGTGACAGTAGAAGCGAATTTCAAAAAGAGCGCCGCCACCCGGATGGTTTTTGGCCCGTATCGTTCCGTTTTGACGTTCTATGATCTCTTTTGCCAGGGCAAGTCCGATCCCGATCCCGCCCTCATGGGCATTTTGACCTCGATAAAACCGCTCAAAGATGTGCGGCATGTCTTCCTTCGCAAACCCTTTCCCTTCATCCCAGATCAGGATTTCCGTGTATAACGGATTCTGAGCATAGGAACAATGGACAGCGCCACCGGATGTATGCTCCATGCAGTTTTTCATCAGATTCATGATTGCTTCCATTGTCCAGTCCATATCCACGGAAATTAACATTTCCCCCTGTTCCGGGATCTCAAGGGAAGTGCCCGAACCGCGGAAAAGCTCCTGCAAATTATCCGCCGCAAGAACAAGGAGAGTAAAGACATCCGTTTCCTCTTTTTGCAAAAGCAATGTTCCGGCGTCAAGCCGGGACAGGATCAGCAAAGACTCTTCCAGATAAGTTAACCGGGAGAGCTGTTTTTCTACCTGTTTAAGAGCGTCGGGGTCGAAATCCTGCCTCATCCTCTGGGACGCCAGAGAAATAGCCGTAATCGGCGTTTTGATCTGATGCGCGATATTGGATAAATTTTCCGCAAAATCATCTTTCGCCTTTACAGCCTGATCTTTTGTCTGATAAAGGAAGGTTACAGTTTTATAAATTTCATCCTCCAGCCTGGAGAAATCGTCCTCTCCCGAAGTGGACAGGATCAGTGCTTTTCCGTTGTTTACCTGTTCCAGATATTCCGTTAAATCCCTGATTTTCCTGTTTTCCATCCTGTTTCGATAAAGGAACGTGAAAAGGAAAAGGGAAGCTCCTGTTAACAATCCGGCCGCTGCAAAGAAAGCAATCTGTTTGTAATGAAAATCCGAGAAATCAGATACCTGATACCCAAGCGAAGACAATACATGATCTTCCAAAAGGCCGTCCACGTTTCCCTCAGTATATTCCTTTAATGCGGCGGATATGATTTTCTGCGTTTCCGGGTCCTGCTCGATTACTTCGCAGCAAACCGCATTTACCAGATCAAAGGTTGTCTTGCTGTAATGAAGGGAAACCAGCCATGCGGCGACAGCGGCAGAAATAAAACTGACAGATAATACAAATCCCAAGGTGACAAATACATTCTTACGGCTGCTCATATTGTATCCTCCATACGATACCCAACGCTTCGGATCGTTTTCAGGCACGCCGGCTGCGAAAGTTTATCACGGAGCCGTTTCATCGTTACCGTCAGGGTGTTATTATTCACATAGCTGCCATTCACATCCCATACCTGTTCCAGGATTTTTTCTCTGGTGACGGTTTTCCCCTTGTGCTGCATCAGATACAATAAAAGCTGATACTCTGCTGTACTTAAAAATACTTCTTCCGAATTGCAGAATACGGCATGGAGATTTTGATCGATTCTGATTCCATCGCAGGAGAGATACTGATCTGCCACGTTTCCGGTTCTGCGAAGTACCGCAAGAAGCCGCGAATACAATACCTCTAATTCAAATGGTTTTACGACATAATCATCCGCGCCGCTTTTGAAGCCCGAAACAATATCCGTGCTGTTACCGCGAACGGTCAAAAAGATAACGGGCAAATCCTTCCAATGACTGCGAATCCATTGACACAAATCATCCCCGCGGCCGTCCGGCATATTCCAGTCCAACAGAACGCAGGCCGGAACATGATCTTTGATATGCTGCCGGGCCTTTGCGAGAGTTGCGCAGATCGTTACATGAAAGTTTTTATGCTCCAGATATTCTTTTACAGCGAGTGCGATATTCGGATCATCCTCAATATAATATAAATCCACCATGGCAAAACGCTCCTTGTCGATTATTCAATGGCATGCCGGCAAAAATAAACCTTCACATTTATCATTATAGCAGACAAAAATGACAAGTTGGTGACAGAATTTTGGGGCGATATGTTATTTATCGAACAGCAGTGCTAACCGCGGGTTCGAACTCAAAAAGACCCGCCCGCAAATCAGAAGTGCGGACGGGTATAGGATCCGGAAGCTCGTTCAATAGGAGGCTATTCCAAAACATCAAGTTTTCTGCCTTTATAATAAAACTCCCTGTCCTTTTCCCCGATCTCACGAATAACCTGGCAGGGAACGCCAAAGGCAACTACATTTGCGGGAATATCATTGTTACAAGTTTCTGCCGAAGTTCCGTCTCTGTAGGCAGCGAGTGATTATACTCTGTCATTTTATCTGGATAGATATGTTGGTCGCGAATCTTTTTACTTTAGCATCCGTTCGCCACATTTCCACAACGCCATCGGGTGATGTTCAATACGAGAAAGAATATCAGTATCGTCGAACAAAAGATACGGCTGATACTTCCCCCCTGCAAAAGCCTGCCAGAAAGACAGTTCTTTATTTTCCGGTTTCAAAATGTCAGCCAGATAATCTTTTACCTGTTTTTGCACAAAAGCCAGATTAAAGCGTTCTCCGCGACGCAGAACAGGTATAAGCTCAGTCTTGATTTTCTGTGCGGATATATTGCCGATACCGTTAAGATCAAAGTGTTCCGGCACGGTTTCCGAGGCGATCGCAGCATAGAACATAATACACTTTCTAAAAAGCTGCTCCTGCGTCTCATCAAACAGCCCATACTTTTGCGCATTGAACATATCATAGAGATCCCTCGGAGCCGCCCGGTTTAAAAGAGCAGTCGTCTTTGCGGAGAAAATTTCCAATGGATCAACGCTGAGTACAGTAAGCTTCTGATCGTTCCATGGCAAATAAACCGGCCTGCGGAAAACAGGCAGCACATGGCATCGCAGCATATAGTTGATCTCTATTTTCAGGTTGTCTTTCATGCCTCCGGCATTCACATATTCATACACGAAGGAGTCCAGAGCGTGGTATTGCTTTGATTTCAAACCAAGCATATAGCCAGATGCCGCCATATATTTTTGTATATGTTCCTTAATCTGTTCCCGCTCTGTCAGCATAGATTCTCTTGATACATCCTTTGAAAAATCGAGGTCTATATCAACCGACAGACGGGGCAGATCAAAAATCGTCAGATTGATCGCTGTGCCGCCTTTTAATGCGAGGCTGTCCGCGAGCAGCGGATCGCTTCCCATGAAAGTAAGAACATCTGCAAGCCGACAGATCTTTTCAAAAGTATCACGGACGAAGCCGAGTTCTTTGGCCTGCCTGCCAAGCGTAATCCGGTCAAATCGCATCATAGTCAGTCACCCCCTTATCCGCAATAGCTTTCAAGTCTTTTGGAGCGAATAGTTTCCATCTGCTATGAAGAACGAAGTCGTCCTGCTTTTCAAAAAGATAGGTCTTACTGGCAGAGGACCGCTTTTCACATTCTGTAAAAAAATATTCCGGCAAAAATAGTTCATCTTTCAGTGCTTCAAGAATATACCCGGCTTTTTGATATAACTGACTCCGGTCGTAAAGTTCCAGTGCAGCAAGCAGCTTATTGGGGTCAAGTGAAGGAATCAGGAGAAGGCAGCGCAGCAATTCTTCCAGGCCGCCGATCTTTTCAAAATCCGCTATGCTGTCTATCACGGTTTGTTCCAAAGAAGTCACGCGGACACCGGTATCCGTTTCTATAACGCCCGCATTTCTCCGGCCAATCAGCGGGCAGTAATTTATTCCGTCATAGGAGAACGGGCGGACACGATTTTTTGTAGTAAAGTACACGTCATAAAAAACCTGATTGCCATATCCGTAATACTCAAAGGCACTATGGTGAGACACGTAAGCGTCGTCTGTCACATGAGAAGCGATCTGATAGTGATTTGGAATTGCCTGTCCGGTTTCCAGGCTGATGACTGCGTACAGATCGCGGCGTACACGTTCAATGTATCCTTTTTGCAGATAACTCTTTATCTGCCATTCCGCCGCACTCTCTGATCCGGCGATCTGAACCATATCTTTGTGTGTAAAACAACGCAAAGCGGCAAGCTCTTTGTATCGTTCCATTGCATAGTCTCCTTTTGGTTTTTATCATAACGCAAAACTAGAGAAAATACAATGGTTTTGATCAAATTCAAAAACGCTATAACCAAAAGCAATTGTTATCCCCGCTTTTCCATCGTCTTTACGGGACAGACCGCAAAGCAATTTCCGCAGTGCAGGCAGTGGTCTGCTGAATACGGTACGGCTTTCCCTGGTATTCGTCCCGCTCCGGCTGGTACAGCGCACCGATAAAGCCGCCCTGCTATGCCGATTTTTATCAGGGCGCCGCCGGCTGCAAATCATACACCTGTGTAAACTGTTCCTTCCGCTCCGTGGTCAGGTGGTGGCTGACCAGAATCAGCGTCAGTTCCGGGTTGGCAAGCAGACTTTCCTCCACGATGCCCGCGTTTTTCTGATCCAGGGCGCTGGTGCCCTCGTCCACCAGGAGGATGGAGCGGTCATGGATCAGCGCCCGGGCAATAGCCACACGCTGTTTTTGCCCTCCGGAGAGATTGCCGCCGTTCTCGCCCACCGGGGTATCCAGGCCCTCCGGCATGGCGGCCAGATCTCCAAGGAGCGCGCTGGCCCGCAGGGCTTTCTCCATCTGCCCGTTGGTAAATGTCCCGCCCAAAGTGATGTTGTCCCGGATGGTAGAGTTAAAAAGGAACACGTTCTGCTCAATGTAACTCATCTGCTCCTGAAGCTGTTCCGGCGTGAAATCCCTGGCGTTCTTATCATCAAATCGGATGACACCGCCATAGTCCGGCAGCCAGCCCAGCAGAAGCTTCAGCAATGTGGACTTCCCGCAGCCGGAGGGGCCTGTGAGAGCATACTTGCCACCCTTCTTAAACTGGAGAGACAGGTCATGCAAAATGGGTTTTTCGCCATATTGGAAGCTGAGGTTTTCCACGGTAATTTCGTTGTTTAAGGGTTCCGGTTTGGTGTCAGCTTCAGTCCGGGTTTCATTGGCGTGGACAGTGATATTTTTGAAATAGGGCCTGGCGGATGCCAAAGACATACGGTGGTTCGCGATCGTGCGCAGGCCGTTGGTGATCCCGGCGGTTAAGTTGCTGGCGCTCGCCATAGCGCCAAGGATGATCTTCCCCTGGAATGCCAGAATCACCGTTACTACCTGTTGAAAGATCTGCAGAGATACACTGAAAAATCCGGTCAGGCAGGAGATACTGAACTGAACGCAGCTTCTGCGGCAGCAGGGGAGTTCCATCAAATCACTCACAGAATCGCCCTGGCGTAGAAACCGGTCGGTACGGCCAAAGGAACGCAGCACATCAAAGCCGGACAGCAAATCCTTTAGCCTGCTGACACCATCGGCTTCTGCAGCGGCGCAGGCTTCGCCCAACTGTTCCATGCGCTTCTGGAACAGCTTTGGCGCCACCAGCATCACTACGGCGGAAACCAGTCCGGCTGCCAGCATGAGCCAATGAAGAGAAAACAGGGCCAGAATGCACCAGACCACCAGCGCGATATTGCCGGCGCAACTAAAAAACGGCTCCCAGGCAAGACGCTCAATCTGCTTGACGTTGGTGGTCAGCCAGGAGATGTACTCGCCGGTGTCCTGGCTATGGTAGGACGTATGGGTTTTGTCCAGCAGAGACAAATAGAGGTCGTGACGCACCTGGTTGTTCATAGTTCGGATTACCCTCGCTTCAAAGATACCCTTAAGAGCCGCTATCCCCATATAAAGGCCATATCCGGCGACCTCCGCCGCTGTCCAAAGCAGAAAGCTCCGGAAATTCAAATTGATTGCCGCATCAAAAGATCGCATCATGATGAACTGCAGAATCACATAGACACCTTCGCTTAATATTCCGAGGAAGCAGGCCAGCGCAAGCTTTCTCCAGTTTTTCTTCAAATAATAGTTCATGCCGATTCTCCTAACCCCGCAGCATAGGGGATTTCCGATATGGAGCGTCTAAAAAAGCGCCTCCGCCCGTGATGAACCATCGGGCAAAATAGAGCAGGGGAACAAGTGCTTCATCCTCGCGAAGCAGATAGGCATAGAGCATCCCATTTTCTGTCTCCAGATCCATTTTGCTTAACACATCTAACTCAGCCAGTGCGTTCATTAAGGTTTCCGCTTCCGCCACATCCAGGCTCATGGCTTTTGCGATGACCCCCGGTGTATAACGCCGGTGGTCGAGGCGCGGCTTGGTATGCAGATATTCCAGCAATTCCAGACAGTTAGGCATTGCCAGTACAGAAAACAGCTTACGATACCGGTCATTTTCTTCAAAAAATGATTTCCAGCCCATTTTGGGTTCTGGCCAGACAGAGACAAAGGACATATCGTTGGCCCGGATACCCAGGATAGTTCCGTCCTCCATAGAGATTCGTGTGCGCCGAAGCCAATGAACTGCTGCGTTATCCTCCATATCCCCGGATTCACAGCAGTTCTCGTATCCGCTGATATCCATTACGTCCTCTGGCCGGCTGCTCATAACCGGCCCGGCAGCAAGCCATACCAACCGGCATAACTGGTCAACCCGCTGGCCCTGGGGAACGGTGAGCATCCACCGCCGCACTGTATCCTCCACGTTGATCTGTTCTCCACCATCCAGGCCGAAAAGGGCGTCGATGGTCACTCCCAACTGCAGGGACAGGACCGGCAGCAGCTCCACATCCGGCGCGCCGCCTTTCTCCCATTTGCCCACAGCCTGATAGGACACTCCCACTAGCCTGCCCAACTGCTCCTGTGTAAGTCCCCGCTCCTTTCGCAGAGCGGCAATGCGCTCACTTAATATATTCGGCATTCAAAATACCGTCCTTTCGTTTTGCTGGTTTCATTATAATGCGAATTACGGTTGCATTCAACAGAGGTGTTTTTGCATCATTTCAACCAATGGTTGTTTTAGGGATAGACGCCCAATTACAAAACGGATATAATAAGCACAGTACATTTAAATGCAGAAAGGCGATCCGAAATGAAGAGCATTTTGATCATCGATGATGACATACATATTGGGAACCTGATAGAAGAGGCTTTGTGCAGGGAGGGGTATCGCGCCTTTCGCGCTTATTCCGGAACGGAGGCGCTTCTGTTTCTGTCGCAGACAAAACCGGATCTGATTCTACTTGACCTGATGCTGCCGGGGCTTTCGGGCGAAGAAGTATTGCCGCAGATAAATGGGATCCCTGTCATCGTCATAAGTGCGAAAGTGGACGTTGACAATAAAGTCCAGATGCTTTTCGGCGGAGCTGCAGATTATATCACGAAGCCGTTTCAGATTAAGGAGCTTCTGGCCAGAATTGCCGTTCAGTTTCGCAGCATTGATTCGGCTTCTTCGGCTTCCGTCCTGGAATATGACGGCATTACGCTCGATACGGCCGCCCGTATTGCAGCGATTGGAAAGGATGAAATTAAGCTCACAAGAACGGAATACGCTGTTCTCAAATTGCTCATGCAAAATCAAAATCAGATCGTTACGAAATCGCTGCTGTTGGACCGCATCAGTGCTGATACGCCCGACTGCACAGAAAGCTCCCTTAAAATGCACGTCAGCAATCTTAGAAGAAAACTGCGTGAAGCAGACGGAAAAGACCATATTGAAGCGGTTTGGGGCATTGGCTTCCGGCTGCGTTAAGGAAAATCTTTACCTTTTCTTTACTGGTTTCTTTACCGCTTCCTTTACTGTTACATGATAAGATGCCTGCATCAAATCAAGGAGGTAGGTCTTTATGGACTATGTTCTGAGGACAAATGCTTTGACAAAAAGCTACGGAGAGTTCAAAGCATTAACCAATCTCACAATGAATGTTCCCAAAGGAGCTATTTATGGATTTGTGGGAAAAAACGGTGCCGGCAAAACAACGCTGATCCGCATTATTTGCGGTTTACAGGAGCCGGCATCGGGGGATTACACACTGTACGGCAGAAAAAGCACCGACAGGGGTATTGCAAAATCACGCAGGCGAATGGGTGCAATCGTAGAAACGCCTTCCATTTATCTGGATATGACAGCGGAGGAAAATCTGAAACAGCAATATCGGATCTTAGGTCTGCCCTCTTTTGACGGAGTAAATGACGTTTTGAAGCTGGTCGGGCTTGACCGTGCGGGGAAAAAGAAGGCCAAACACTTTTCGCTCGGTATGCGCCAGAGGCTTGGAATTGCCGTCGCGCTTGCCGGTGATCCGGATTTCCTGGTTCTGGATGAGCCTGCGAACGGGCTTGATCCGCAGGGGATTATAGAAATCCGCGAGCTGATCTTAAAGCTGAACAGAGAGCAGCAGATCACCGTTCTTATTTCCAGCCATATTCTGGACGAGCTATCGAAATTTGCAACGCATTATGGTTTCATAGACGGCGGGCACATCGTAAAGGAAATCAGCGCCGAAGAATTGGAAGCGGTCTGCCAAAAGTGCGTCCGCATGGAGGTCAGCAGTACAAAAGCGCTTGCCCGTGTTCTGGATGAAATGAAAATGGAATATAAAATTCTAAGTGACACGACGGCCGATGTCTATGCGAAGGTTAATATTTCCCGTCTGAGCGCTGCGCTTGCGAAGGAAAGCTGTGAACTGATTTCGGCGGGAGAACGGGAGGAAAGCCTGGAAAGCTATTACGTAAGCCTTGTAGGAGGTGACAGGAATGAATAAGCTGCTGCGGTCAAATTTTTCAAGACTTTGGAAAAACAAAATATTCTGGCTCTGCATGGGAGCAATGTTTGTCTATGCGGTCGTGTATATGCTGAATGGGTGCAGGCAGGCCACAATGGATATGTCGGAGTATCAGTACTCCATTGATGAATATTATTTCCATTTCGCATTGCTGATCGGTTTCTTCTGCACATTGTTCAGCAGTATGTTTTTCGGAACAGAATTCAGTGATGGAACGATCCGGAATAAAATCATCGTAGGGCATACAAGAGCAAACGTATATATGGCGAGCCTGATTACAACATTTGCGGCGACATTACTGATCATGTCTGTATGGCTTATCGGCGCGCTCGTCGCCGTTCCCACCCTCGGCTTTTGGAAAACAGGCGCTTTTCGGCTCTTTCTTTTTCTGCTGATTTCCGTCATGTTTGTCCTGGCCTATTCCGCAATCTTTACCGTTATCAATATGCTGTCGTCCAATAAGGCGCTGACTGTTCTGATTTCGATCCTGCTGTTTTTGGGATTATTGGTTTTGGCAAGTATGATTTATAACAGTCTAAGTGAACCGGAAACGGTCAGCGGCGTTCTGCTCACTCAAAACGGGCTTGAGATGGCGGAACCTTCCCCGAACCCCCGTTATATCACCGGAGTGAAGAGGGAAGTCTTCGATTTTATTGTCGACTTCCTGCCGACAGGACAGGGAATTCGGCTGTGGCAGCAGGAGATCACAAATCCGGTCCGTATGCTTGTTTCATCCCTGTTTATTACGGTAATCGCAACGGCAGGAGGGCTGTTCGCCTTCCAAAAGAAGAACTTAAAGTGAGGAGATTGTTATGGAAATGTGGTTGTGGGTATCTGCCAGCATGATGGCGATCATTATTATCCTGCTGCTCTTGAAGGTTTATGCATTGCAAAGTGCGGCAAAGGAAATAGAGAGCGCCTTTGCCGACAGGCTCATAACCGATACCAATACTCTGATTGACATTTCTTCAGCGGATCGGACGATGCGCCGTTTGGCAAACAGCATAAACATACAGCTTAGAAAGCTGCGAGAGGAAAGACACCGCTTCGAGCAGGGAGATATGGAACTCAAAAATGCGGTTACCAATATTTCCCATGATCTGCGAACCCCATTGACAGCCATATGCGGCTATCTGGATCTGCTCGAAGCGGAACAGATGACCGAGAAGGCAAAACGCTATATCCATATCATCCAAAACAGGGCGGAGCTTTTATCACAGCTTACAGAAGAGCTTTTCCGGTACTCCATTATTATTTCCCCGGAAAACAGCGGAATAAGTGAAGCGGTAAATGTTGGCGGTGTTTTGGAGGAAAGCATTGCCTCGTTCTATACTGCACTGAAGGAACGGAATATCGCGCCGAATATTCAGATTGCAGAAGAGAAGGTTATTAGGACGCTGGATCGCTCTGCGTTAGCCCGTGTGTTTTCCAACCTTCTGAATAATGCTATTAAATATAGCGATGGAGATCTGGATATTACGTTATCCCAAACAGGCTCGATCATTTTTGCGAATACGGCGTCCGGATTAAACGAGGTGCAGGTGGGCAGATTATTCGACCGTTTTTATACGGTTGAAGCGGCGAGAAAATCGACAGGGTTAGGCCTGACGATTGCAAGAACGCTGATGGAACAGATGAATGGGACGATTTCAGCCGAATACCAAAACGATAAGCTGAGCATTACCATTGTGCTTCCAGAGGAGTAAGGAATAACGAACGCGTTGCGTATAGTCGGGGAATAGCAGCGTTGCAAACGTCCTGCTTGACAAGGCTTGCAATGGATGATATAATCTCAGCACACAATGTGCTGTGACTTCCTTTTGCAAGGGGGAATATATGAAATGAACACGATCATGCGGTTTGGGTGCCGGGCGTTTCAGCGCTGCTTTAAAGTGATCATACCGATTCTGCCATACCGTGATCCGGAGATCGTAAGCAGCGTCAGCGATGTGCCGGAGAGGCTGACAAAGCGGGGAATTCGGAAGGTCCTGATCATTACGGACGCCGGCGTGAAAGGCGCGGGGCTGTTGGAGCCGCTGGAAAGTGCGCTTCAAAGCGCCGGTATCGGTTACAGTGTTTTTGACCGCGTGGTGGCCAATCCGACGGTTAAAAATGTGGAGGCCGCGCGGAAATGCTGCCTTAAGAACGGTTGCCAGGCGCTGATCGGATTTGGCGGAGGTTCTTCCATCGACTGCGCCAAGGCGGTGGGTGCAAGAATTGCCCGTCCCCGCAAGCCGGTGCGTAACATGCGCGGAATATTGAAGGTTCTGCGCCCCATTCCTTACCTTGCCGCCGTTCCGACAACCGCCGGGACAGGGAGCGAAGTGACCCTGGCCTCTGTCATCACCGATTCTGACACGGGCCACAAGTTCCCGATCAATGATTTCCCGCTCATCCCCAGGCTTGCGGTGCTGGATCCGGAGAACACGAGAAGTCTGCCCAGGCATATGATATCCACGACAGGTATGGATGCGCTGACTCACGCGGTGGAGGCGTACATCGGCGGATCGACCACGAAGGCGACCCGCGCCGATGCGCTGGAGGCTGTGAGGCTGATATTTGCGAATCTGGAAAAGGCTTACGCCGAGGGAGATGAGGATTCCAGGCGCAGTATGCTGAGAGCGGCGTTTCTGGCGGGCCGCGCTTTCTCCAAATCATATGTGGGCTATATCCATGCGGTGGCGCATTCGCTGGGCGGGGCGTATAATATCCCTCACGGACTGGCAAACGCGGTGCTGATGCCGATCGTCCTCGATTATTATGGTTCGGCGGCCCACAGAAAGCTGCATGATCTGGCCGTCGCCGCCGGAATTGCATCTGCGGAGGAGCCGGACGGCGCGGCAGCCCGCCGGTTTATCTCCGAGATACGCGCTATGAACCGCCGCATGGGCATTCCGGAGACCCTGAAAGGGATACGCGCGGAGGACGTGCCGAAGCTTTCGAAGCACGCCACGCAGGAAGCGAATCCGCTCTACCCGGTGCCGGTTCTGATGAACGCCGCCGAGTTTGAGAAAATCTATTATGCAGTGATGGACAGAGGAGACAGTATGGACATAGAAGAGATTCTGAAAAAACAGCGGGCATTCTTCGCTTCCGGGGCAACCCTGTCCCCTGAGACGCGGATCGCGGCGCTGAAAAGGCTGCGCGAGGCCGTAAAGCGGCATGAGAAGGATATTGCCGCGGCGCTGAAGGAGGATCTGGGAAAGAGCGATTACGAAGGGTTCATGTGCGAGTCCGGTCTCGCCTTGACGGAAATCACATGGATGATCCGTCATATCCGCTCCCTGAGCCGTGAAAAGACCGTCGCCACGCCCCTGGCGCAGTTCGCTTCGCGAAGCTATGTAAAACCTGTGCCCTACGGGAATGTTCTGATCATGAGTCCCTGGAATTATCCGTTCCTGCTGACAATTGATCCGCTGGCAGATGCCATCGCCGCGGGGAATACGGCGGTTTTGAAGCCGAGCGCTTATTCCCCCGCTACGAGCCGTATCGTGGCCGAGCTGGTAAGCGAGTGCTTCCCTCCCGAATATGTGACGGTAGTCACTGGCGGCCGGAAGGAGAACGCGAAGCTGTTGGAGCAGAAGTTCGATATGGTGTTTTTCACCGGCAGTCAGAACGTCGGGAGGGAGGTTCTGCGGCATTGTGCCGAGCGCCTGACGCCGGCAGTCCTGGAGTTGGGCGGAAAGAGCCCCTGCATCGTGGACGCCACAGCGAATATTAAGCTGGCGGCGCGCCGCATTGTTTTCGGAAAATACCTGAACTGCGGCCAGACCTGCGTGGCGCCGGACTATATCCTGTGCGACAGGACCGTCAAGGACAGACTGGTTGGCGCCATTAAGGCGGAGATTATCCGGCAGTACGGCACGGATCCGTTGTCGAACCCCGACTACGGCAGAATCGTGAACCGAAAGCATTATGACCGCCTTATGGGGCTGATCGCTCCGGACAAGGTGGTTCACGGCGGCCAGAGTGATCCAGACACACTCCGGATCGCGCCTACGGTCCTGGACAATGTCACCTGGGACGATCCGGTGATGGGAGAGGAGATCTTCGGCCCCATACTGCCGGTGCTCACCTTTGATGATTTCGCGGACATATTCCCGCTTCTCAGAGACCGTCAGAAGCCTCTGGCCCTGTACATTTTCTCCCGGAACCGGTCCCATATCAGGGCCGTCACCTCAGGCATCTCCTTCGGCGGCGGATGCGTCAACGATACGGTGATCCACCTGGCGACCAGTGCCATGCCCTTCGGCGGCGTAGGGGAAAGCGGTATGGGATCCTACCACGGTGCGCGCGGCTACGAGGCGTTCTCCCACCGCAAGTCCATCGTGGACAAAAAGACGTGGATCGACCTTCCCATGCGCTACCAGCCCTACGCGCGAGAGCTTTATGGGCCGCTGTTAAAGCTGTTCCTGCGATGAAACAGGAGATTTTATGTCGGCGATAACATTTGAAATATCGTCATTGATACAAATAGACTGCTTTTTGATCTCTTCCGGACAGACGGCTTCCCCGTAGTTGATACACGCGTAGGTCGCCGCTTTGTTTTGCGCGGTCATGCGCCAGAATGGGTACTTGATGATGACCGGGGTGTTGTAGCCGACGCCCAGCTCCAGAAACAGGATCCGCGTGTTCCCGCGCGTCCGCAGGAAGTTCTCGTACCGCCCGGCCGCGCTGTGCCATCTCTCGTCCTCCACGAAGCGGTCGTCGGAGCGGAGATTCATGGTCAGGGGCTTTCCGCAGTGGGGACAGACCGGCACGAGTTCGGATGGAATCCGCATATCCTTCTGCCGCTCCATCATCTGCCGGATCGCGTCCTCATTGTCAAAGGTTTCCTGCCGGCAAGGCTCCGAGCACTGAAACAGGCCGTAGTCCCCCTGCGTGTAGAACAACCGGTTTTTGTCGAATCCCGCCTTCTGGAAACAATGATCCACATTTGTGGTGATCACGAAATAATCCTTGTCTTTCACCAGTGTCAGCAGATCGTCATAGACCGGTTTCGGTGCATCCATATAGCGGTTGATGAAAATGTACCGGCTCCAATACGCCCAGAATTCCTCCGGCGAGGAAAACGGATAGAAGCCGCCGGAATACATGTCCGAAAAGCCGTATTTGCCGGCAAAGTCGGAGAAGTACTGCCGGAATCTCTCCCCGGTATAGGTAAAGCCCGCCGACGTGGACAATCCCGCGCCAGCGCCGATCACAACGGCGTCCGCTCTGTCCAGTTCCTTCTTAAGCCGGTTCACATTGTCCGAGTAATCCCCGGTAGATCTCGTAATCGATATTCTTGAAAACATTGAAGATCACCTCCGTATTCCCTCTGTATTGCCTCACCGTATCCACGGCGATGTTCGCCGCTTCTTTGTTCGGAAAATGAAATTCCCCCGTAGAGATACAGCAGAAAGCCACGTTCCCGATCCCGTTCTGCTGCGCCAGCTCCAGACAGGAGCGGTAACAGGAGGCAAGCACTTGCCGGTCTTCCGGCGTTACATAACCGTATATGATCGGACCGACCGTATGCAAAACATGATCGCAGGGCAGGTTATAAGCGGCCGTGAGCTTGGCCTGTCCGGTCGGTTCCTCATGCCCCTGCTTTTCCATGAGCTCCGCGCAGGCCAGCCGGAGCTGCACCCCGGCGTAGGTATGGATGACGTTATCAATGCAGCCGTGGCACGGAACGTAGCAGCCGGTCATGCCGGAATTGGCGGCATTGACGATCGCTCCGCATTTCAGAGTGGTGATGTCGCCCTGCCAGAGATAGATGCCCGGTTCGACGGGCGTCAGGTCAGCGATGTCCGTGACGCCTTTCCGCTCGGTTTCTTCCCGCAGATAGTCGTCCTGCACCGTCAGGAAATCCTCGCCGATGGTCTGCGGCGGACGGACGTTCATCAGGGAGCGAAGCAGCGTTCTCTGCTCTGCCTCGTCGGACGGAATCTGCAGCGCCCGGTACCGGGGCTGCTCGTCGATCAGCTTCTGAATGAGAAATATTCTTCTTTCGGCCTGTGTCATATCATTCCCGCCTTTCTTCCCCCTTTATGGGGCTGTCTATTATTATACGGATATTGTTTTCCCTGCGCAAGTACGCACTTATTTGTAACTCACCCCGAAGGAGCTGATTTTTGATACCGTGAAAGTACGTGTGAAGAAACATATAAGAAGAAGCGGGCGGAAATTCTATTTGAAAACTCGGGGAATTTGCAGAAAACGCTTGCACCATGCAATCAGATATGTTATAGTTAACATGTAAGGGAAAGCCAGAGACACATGGCCTACCCCCAACAAATGTTGCGTTAAGCCCTTAACGGGCCGCCGCCACTATTGCGGGTAGTGGCGGCTTATTTCTTTTCCCTGAAGATCTTATAACACAGACCTATCAGGGATACAATCAACTTAGTTCTGTCGGTATCGCACAGACGTCGACCCAGCCGGCGGAGCCGGAATGGAGCGCAAGCTCTTCTACGGTCAGATCGACGGCGCTGTGGCCGCTGCCGGCGGCCGGATATATGTGGTCGAAGCGCTTCAGGGATACGTCCAGATACGTGGTTACGCCCGGCCTGACGGCGAAGGGGCAGACGCCGCCCGGCATATGTCCGATCGAAGGCTCCACCAGATCTCTGGGTATCATTTTCGCCTTCTGATGGAAGGTATCCTTGAATTTCTTGTTGTCGATTTTCGCATCGCCGGCGGTGACGATCAGTACCGGTTTATCATTTACGAAAAATGACATCGTTTTTGCTATCTGCCGCGGCTGACACCCGATGGCCTCTGCCGCTTCTTCGACGGTGGCGCTGGATTTTTCCAGAACCATGACCTTATGCTCCATGCCGACCGATTGAAAATACTGGTTTACCGCTTCAAACGACATTGCTTTCGCCTCCTTGGGATGTTCTGAACACTTAGTATATAATATCGGTCGGAATAAGTAAATAGCGCGTGATTTTGGGGTCGAAATTTTTTAAAAATTGCCCACTTGAATTTTGACAGGACATCGAATATAATGAAAAAGCAACGTGTGGCGTTTCAACTGCGTAAATCCGGTTGGAAGCCACACGTTTATTTTATGTCAAAAGGAAGGAATTTTTATGGAAGAAAAAACGAATCAGTTTCTCGGGGAGGAGCGTATCGGCAGACTGATGCAGAAATATGCGATCCCCTGTATCATTTCTCTGCTGGTAGGCGCTCTCTACAATATTGTAGATCAGATTTTCATCGCAAATGCTTCATACCTGGGTTCCTACGGGAATGCGGCCAATACGGTCGTTTTCCCGCTGACGGTCATCGCTCTTGCGGCCGCTGTTATGATCGGAGACGGTTGCTGCGCGTTCGTAAGTCTCAGTCTCGGAATGAAACGTCCGGAGACGGCCAGAAAGAGTGTCGGCAATTCGGTCGTTATGGTGATCGTTTGTGGTCTTGCGCTCTGTGCGGTATATCTGATCTTCAGCAGTCCGATCATTTCCATGTTCGGCGGGACCGTCAATGAGGAAACATTCCGGTATTCGAAGGAATACTTCTTCTACATCACACTCGGGATCCCGTTCTATATGTTCGGGCAGGCGCTGAACCCCATCATCCGGGCCGACGGAAGTCCCCGCTTCGCGATGGTGTCGACACTGGCCGGCGCAGTGCTCAATATCATCCTGGATCCGGTCTTTATCTTTGGCTTCCGGTGGGGGATGATGGGCGCCGCCGTGGCGACCGTCCTCGGACAGGTCGTGACCGCAGTTCTGGCGGTCGGGTACATCCTGCACATGAAGCTGGTGAAACCCGCGAAGCCGGATTTTCGGCTGGATGGACACGTCTGCCGGAAAACGCTGGTGCTCGGTATGACCAGCTTCCTGTCGCAGATTTCTCTGGTTGCTTCGATGGCCGCAGTCAACAATATGATCCGGAAATACGGCGCGCTTGATCCGGTGTTCGGACAGGAGCAGTACGCGCAGATCCCGATGGCGGTGGTCGGCATTGTGATGAAATTCTTTCAGATCGTCATTTCCATCGTGGTCGGCATGGCTGCCGGGTGTATTCCTGTCGTCGGTTATAATATGGGAGCTGGGAAGGAGAACCGCGTCAGGGCGCTATTTACCAGGCTGCTGGCTGCGGAGGCGGCGGTCGGAACCGCGGCGCTTCTCATCGTGGAACTGCTTCCGCAGCAGCTGATCCGTATTTTCGGCGCAGCGAATGAGAGCGTTTACTATACGGATTTTGCGGTCAGAGCGTTTCGCATCTATCTGTGCATGGTCATATTTGCCTGTGTAAATAAAGCCTGCTTTATCTTCCTGCAGGCGATGGGTAAGGCGGCGGCCTCCACGGCGCTGTCTATGATCCGTGAGATCGTCTTTGGCGTTGGGTTCGCGCTTTTGCTGCCGGTCTTCTTCGGCCTTGACGGCGTTCTGTATTCCATGCCGCTTTCTGATATCCTGACGTTTGTGATCGCCGTCTGGCTGATCGCGGGGACGTACAGGGATTTAAAGGGATGACGGGTTGCCCTCCAACGCCGCCAGGATATCCGGAAACGCCTGCAGGCTCCGCTTCAGGATCCCGTTCATGCAGGCGATGGCGATTCCGTAATTGACGATGGGAACGCCGGCCTGGACGGCGCGGCCGATGCGGTGCTTCATTTCCTTCTCATTCAGCATACAGCCGCCGCAGTGGACCACCAGCGTGAATTCCGACAGATCTTCCGGAAATTCGGTGCCGGAGGTGAAGGTATAGACCGGCTTCGCGCCGCTGTACGCTTCGATCCAGTTGGGCAGCTTGACCGTCCCGATGTCGTTGCACTGGCGGTGATGGGTGCAGCCCTCGCTGATCAGGACTTTGTCGCCGTCCTTCAGGCGGGACAGCCGGGCGGCGCCTTCGACCAGACGCTGAAGACTGCCCTTATAACGGGCGAACAGGATGGAAAATGAGGTAAGCAGCACGTCGTCGGGCGTGTCTGCGGCCACCTTCTTAAATGCCTGGGAGTCGGTAACGACCAGCTTCGGTTTCCGGGAGAGATCGGAAAGCGTCTGCTTCAGCTCTTCGGGCTGGCAGGTGATGAAGGTGCAGTGGACGTCCAGGATCTCCCGCATGGTCTGCTGTTGGGGCAGGATCAGGCGGCCCTTGGGCGCGGCCTCGTCCACCGGAACCACCAGGACGACGATGTCGCCGGGCTTTAGAAGGTCGGCCAGAATATATTTGTCCCTTGCGGCGGCCGGCGCGAAGGCGCCGATCTTCTCTTTCAGTTCGTAAATGCCGTCGCGGGTGACGGCGCTGACAAGGATTTCGTTGTCTTTAAGCGCAGGCTCCCAATCGATCAGGTCCGCTTTATTGTAGACGACCAGATACGGCAGCTTCTTCTCTTCAAACAGTTCGATCAGTTCCTCATCCGCTCCCGTGCGGCCCCGCGTGGAGTCGACCACCAGAACGGCGATGTCCGTCTGGGCCAGGATCTGGCGGGCTTTTTTAACGCGCTGCGCCCCCAGTTCCCCTTCGTCGTCCAGACCGGGCGTGTCGATGATCACGACCGGTCCCAGGGGAAGTAGCTCCATGGCCTTCTTCACCGGATCGGTGGTGGTGCCCTTGATATCCGAAACAACGGCCAGATCCTGGCCGGTGACCGCGTTGACCAGGCTGGATTTGCCGGCGTTGCGGACGCCGAAGAAGCCGATATGCAGGCGTTCGGCGGATACGGTTTCGTTCAGTCCCATCATGCTCTCCTTTCAGTCCTCATCCTTAATCTCGGAAAATGCGGTCTTCACGCTGACGCCGTCCAGATTGCCGATCTTGCCGGCCAGCGCGGAGATCGTGTCCTGGGGCGCGTCGATGGCGATGCTGATGATGTTGATATTCCGCTGCCGGTAGGGAATGCCCATGCGGCCGATGATGTACTCGCCGTAATCATGCAGGATATGGTTCAGCTTCTCCACTGTGTCGCCGCTTTTGACGATGATGCTCATGACCGCGACTCGTGTCTTCATGACAGATACCTCCTTGTATATGGTGATCATTTTGCCGTTTAAAAAAGCCGTACCTGATCCGGTACGGCTGAAATGAAATTCTGATAGCAGGAACCGAAAACCGCAGAATGGGGTTCTTGCCGTCTTCGCTTCCAGATTATGCCGTACCTTTCACGCAGACGACACGTCTTTGTGTCAGGCAACGGAATCATTATACATCAGGGAATTATGTTTGACAAGTGTTCGGAAAATTTGTATATTATTTTTATAGAGGATTTATCTGTACATGGGAATGGTCTGGCAAACTACCTGAAGGAGAACGGTACATATGGGCAATGATTTGACACAGAATAATTACGCAAAAAAGGATCGGAGCCTGACGGCGACGGGGATCGTGATCGCCGTGATCGTTATATTGCTGGTTTCCGCTTTTTTCAGTATCAACTCGGTGCTTCGCCAACGGTCCTTAAGCCGCGTGGAAGAGGGCGCCGATACGGTCATCGAGGAGGTAACGTCCAAGCTGGCGCGGGACAGCCGGATCTTAAACGCCGCGGCGGAGATCATTTCCCAGGCGGATAACTTTGATCCGGAAGCGACCAGGGAGGTCATGATGACGCTTGCCCCGCTTCTTGAGACGATGCAGATACGTGTTCTTATGCCCGACGATTCGCTCCTGACGCTCGGTGAAACGGTTATCAACCCGACCGACGGCAGCGGGATATCCTTCGCGGAGGAAGCGCCCCTGGGGGAGCATGTATCGAACCGCCAGAAAAGCCTTACGTCCGGGAAGCCGGTTCTGCGCCACTATGTGCCGATCGTACAGAACGGGCAGGTGGCGGCGCTGCTTTACGGCGTTACGGAGCTTTCGACGCTGGAGAACAGTCTGAATATTGATAATATCTATAATGCGAGCGCCAGCGTTTACATCATTGATGCGCGTACGGGAGATTTCATCCTGGATACCTGGCACGATGAGCTGCTCAATATCGCCGACTACGACGGATCGGACCGCGAGACGAAGGGGGATACCACCTGGGATGACTATCTGGACGATCTGACAAGCCTGGAATCCGGTTATGTCGTCTTCAGGACGTCCCGAATGGACGACTGGGAGTATATGTATTACGCGCCGGCCGGCATCAACGAATGGTCCATCGCCGTATCCGTACCGGAGAAGGAAGCGTTCGCCAGCGTGTATGCGGTTCAGCGGGTCTGCCTGGTTCTGGGCCTTCTGATGGCGGTTACGATCATCCTGTATTACCTGTGGGTCAGGCGCAACGCGGCCGAGATCATGAACCGGGCCGTGGAGCAGGCGGTCATGGCGGAGAAGCTGCAGAAGGCGGAGGCCGCCGACCGTGCCAAGAGCGTGTTCCTTTCCAATATGTCCCATGATATCCGTACGCCGATGAATGCGATCATCGGGTTCACGACGCTGGCGGAGACGAATATTGACAATAAGGAGCGCACCCAGGAGTATCTTAAGAAGATACTTTCCTCCAGCAATCATCTTCTCAGCCTGATCAACGACATTCTGGATATGAGCCGGATCGAGAGCGGGAAGCTGAACATTGAGGAGAAGGAATGCAGCATTTCCGACATTTTCAAGGACATGCGCAATATCATCCAGCCGCAGATGCAGTCCAAGCAGCTGAATTTCTTCATGGACACCGTGGATGTGGTGGACGAGGATATCTACTGCGACAAGCTGCATGTGAATCAGGTGCTGCTGAACCTCCTCTCCAACGCGATCAAGTTCACGCCGGCCGGCGGCACCATCGCCCTGACGGTCCGGCAGAAGCCGCGCGCCCCCAAGGGCTACGGTTCCTACGAGATCCGGGTCAAGGATACCGGGATCGGCATGAGCGACGAATTTATCCGCCATATCTTTGAGCCCTTTGAGCGGGAGCGCAATTCTACGGTCAGCGGCATTCAGGGTACCGGTCTCGGCATGGCCATTACGAAGAATATCGTGGATACCATGGGCGGCACCATCGAGGTGAAGTCGGAGCAGGGCAAGGGAACCGAATTTGTCATCAATATCGACTTCCGTCTTCAGACGGAGCCGCAGAAGATCGAGATCGTGGAGGAGCTGCAGGGCATGCGTGCCCTGGTCGTGGACGACAGCTTCGACACCTGCGACAGCGTGACGAAGATGCTGACCCAGATCGGCATGCGCTCCGAGTGGGCCATGCACGGCAAGGAAGCGGTGCTTCGCGCCAGACAGGCGTATGAAATGGGCGACGAATACCACGTATACATCATCGACTGGTTCCTTCCGGATCTGGGCGGCCTGGAGGTGGTGCGGCAGATCCGTTCCATCGTGGGCGAAGGCGCGCCGATCATCATCGTCACGGCCTATGACTGGACCGCCATCGAGGATGAGGCCAGGGCAGCAGGCGTGACGGCCTTCTGCAATAAGCCGATCTTCCTGTCTGAGCTGAGAGATATCCTGCTTTCCGCTACCTGCAGTTCGGTTTCGATGCAGCAGGAGAAGGAGAGCCTGATCCCGGGTCTGTCGGATCAGTTAAAGGGCACGCGCCTGCTGCTGACAGAGGACAATGAGCTGAACCGGGAGATCGCCGTGGAGCTTCTGACGGACAGCGGCTTTGTGGTGGATACGGCGGAGGACGGCACGATCGCCGTAGAGAAGGTGAAGAATTCTGAGCCGGGATATTATGGGCTGATCCTGATGGATATCCAGATGCCGAAGATGAACGGCTACGAGGCCACGAAGGCCATTCGGGCGCTGGACAGCCCGGTTCTGGCCAATATCCCCATCGTCGCCATGACGGCCAACGCGTTCGAGGAGGACCGGAGGCAGGCGCTGGAGTGCGGCATGAACGCGCATATCGCCAAGCCGATCGATGTGGAGAAGCTTCTGGAGGTCATTACGGGCATTCTGAACCAGAATAAAATTTCGGGTTGACATTTTATGGAAAGGCGTATAGAATTACTTTAAACCAGTGAAGAGGAAGTTGCGCTTTGAGAACGGTCTGCAGAGAGTCCGGGATGGTGTGATCCGGGCGATGTCAGTCAGAGCGAGTGGGCCTTGGAGGGCGAGATGAAAGGAAGCCGGAAAGTGCGGTCATGCAGGCGCGGTCAGAAGCCGCGGCGGATCGGAACACGGCGCCGAGTAGTTGAGACGCACAGCCGGCGTTAACGGGCGCGGGATGTGATGGCATCCCGTAGAGAGGGCATACGAAGGTATGTCAATTAAGGTGGCACCGCAGGTTCCGGCCTGTCCTTGAAGAGATTCAGGGGCAGGCCGATTTTCGTGAAGGCAAATTGTTACAGCGCCGGCGCCGTTGCAGAAGGCCGGCGGTTCCGCTTGCGGAAGCCGGCGGCCAGCTGCACACGGCAGAGCGGGCATTGGAACAATGCCCGCGACCGAGAAAACGCGCAGCGTTTTCGAGGCGGCGCGTACCGGTGGCGAACGTACCCGGTGGCGCACGCTCCGCTTGCGCGTTCTAAGCGCCGGCGCCGTTGCCCAACACATTACAGGAGGACGAACAGCCATGGACGACAATTTCACCCTATACGACCTGAAGGTAGAGGTAGTGGCGACCGACAGACCGATGGTCTGCGGCCACCGGCCCGGCGACTACTTCCTGGTGGAAGGAGAGAATCTGGTATTTCCGCAGACCCGCTCCTTCTCCATGTACTCGCTGGCGGCGCTTCTGCCGCTTCTGCCGGCCAAGCAGAGGCCGCTGCAGGACAACGACTGGATGCTGTCGGACAGCCTGATCGCCTGTCCGGATCCCAACTGCGGCGCGAAATTTAAGATCACCCGGATCCGGAAGCGGACGCAGAGCCACGGGGAATGCACCGTGGTGCCGGTGGGCGAGCAGCCGGAGAAGGACTGAAGACGGCCGCCGCGGCCGCCCGCGCAGGAGCGGGACGGCGCAGAGAGGGCGGCCTTCGCGGCGGAAATATACCGCCGCAAACGGATTAGAGCGAGAACGTCCCGTTTACGGGACGCTGCTGCATAGATATAACAAGGAGGAGAACACGAGATGATAGAAAAGATCACATCATCACGCATCACACTGGACAACGGCTATCAGTTCAGCCGTGTGATCAACGGCGGCTGGCAGCTGTCGGCCGAGCACTGCCTGAAGGGGCAGCTGGACATTGACGACGCGATCAAGGCGTTTCATATGCTGAGAGAGCGGGGACTGACGACCTTCGACTGCGCGGACATCTACACCGGAGTCGAGGAGATCCTGGGCCGCTTTGTCAATGAACTGCGGGCCACAGGCAATTACACCCACGACATGATCCAGATCCACACCAAGTTCGTTCCGGATCTGAATATCCTGGATCAGGTAGATTTCGCTTACACGGAGAAGGTGGTAGACCGGAGCCTCATGCGCATGCACCGGGACTGCCTGGACCTGGTGCAGTTCCACTGGTGGGATTACGATGTGCCCGGGATGATGGAGACGGCCTTCGATCTGGTAAAGCTTCAGGAGAAGGGCAAGATCCGCAATATCGCCATGTGCAATTTCGATACGCCCCATCTGAAGATGATGATCGACGCCGGCATCCATGTGGTCTCCAACCAGACCCAGTACTCCCTCTTCGACCGGCGGCCCGAGCGGGCGCTTCTGGATTACTCGCGGCAGCATGACGTCTACTGCTTCTGCTACGGCGCGCTGTCCGGCGGCTTCCTGGCGGAGCGCTGGATCGGAGTAAAGCGGGAGGATTTCGAGCCGGAGACCCGTTCCCATGTGAAATACCTGCAGATCATCGAGGATTCCATGGGCTGGAACGGCTACCAGAAGCTTCTGCTGTTCCTGAAGGATATCGCCGACAGGCATCAGGTCAGCATCGCCAATGTGGCGGTCAAATATATCCTGGACCAGCCGGGCGTCGGCGCGGTCATGGTGGGCTGCCGCAACAGTAAGCACGTGGAAGACAACGCGCGTCTGGCGGAGTTCGATCTGACGGATGAAGAGCTTCAGAGCATCCGCGACTTCATTTCCCGGTATCCGACGCCGGAAGGCGAGCCGTTCACCCTGGAGCGGACGCCCGGATCGCGGTACCGGAACATCATGAAAATGAATCTGAACAAGGCGTGACGGCCGGCGGCGCGTATCTGCGCGGCATTGTACGGAAAAAGAAATCGTGTAAGGAGATATGAATAAAATGAAACAGCAGGAAACCAAATTACAGTTCCGCGGCGGCGTGATGCTTTCCCTCGTCCCCGTGGTGATCTACGTATTCTTCTGTGTGGTACTTTTTATCGGCTTTAAGGCGTTTAATATGGAATCCCTGGCGGTGGGCGGCTTTCTGGCCCTTCTCGTGGGCGGCCTGTTCTGCACCAGCTATTCCGATTTCTGGGATAGTGTGATCCGGGGCATTTCCTCGGTGACGTCCGTCTCGGTCGTCGTGATCCTGCTGCTGGTGGGCATGTTCAGCCAGCTGATCAAGACCTGCGGCCTGTCCGGCGGTTTCGTCTGGATGGCCAACGCCCTCGGCATGAGGGGCGGGATCTTCGTGGCGTTCACCTTCCTGGCCACCTGCATCGTCTCGACGGCCACCGGTTCGTCCATCGGCACCATGTTCATCGCGTTCCCGATCTTCTACCCGGCGGGTCTGATCCTGGGGGCCAATGAAATGTTCATGGCCGGAAGCATCGTGTCCGGCGCTATCTTCGGCGACAATCTGGCGCCGATCTCCGACACCACCATCGCTTCCTCCTCTACGCAGCAGTTTAAGGACGGCCGTCCGGCCGATATCGGCGGCGTCGTGGCCAGCCGGATCAAGTATTCCGCGGTGGCCGGTCTGGTTACGATCGTGATCTTCGCCATCTTCGGCGGAATGGGCGGCACTTATCAGGGCGGCGAGATCGACGCGATCGCGAATCCCATGTCTCTGGTCATGCTGATCCCGGTGGTGGTGATGCTGGCGGTGGCCACGAAGACCCGCAATATCTTCGAGGGCATCCTGGTGGGCCTGGGACTTGGCACGATCGTCGGCCTGGCAGCAGGGCTCTTCCCCTTCAGCGCCGTCTTCGCCAATGACGCGGCCAACAACGCGGCGACCGGATTCCTGATCGACGGCGTCAACGGGATCCTGCCCACCTGCGCTCTGGTCATCTCCGTCTTCGGCATCATGGGCGTGCTTAACGACGCCGGGATGCTGAACCTGATCGCCGATAAGATTCTGAAGAGCAATATGGCCCAGACAGATTCCGGCGCGGAGCTGATCTGCATGGCCGGCATCGCGCTGACGACGGTTCTTCTGGGCGGCGTCACCAGCGCGTCCATCCTGACCTTCGGACCGATCCTCAACAAGATCGGTTCCGCCAAGAATATCCATCCATACCGGCGCGCCAACCTGCTGGACGGCACCGCCAACAGCCTTCCGGCCATCGTGCCGTTCATGAGCGTCTTCGTCTTCATCGGCGCTGCGCTGACCGGCCTGTCGCCGCTTGTCGTGGCGGGCGGAACGATCTACGGCTTCGCGCTGTTCATCGTCTTCCTGTTCGCGGTCATTACCGGCTGGGGACGGAAGAAGGAAGAATAATTACCGGAAATGTATAAGGGCTGCCGCAGACAGCGTCTACCCGCCGCCGGGTCCCCGGCCATCGGGCGGAGCGCTGTCTGCGGCAGCCCTTGATTTCTTAAACACAAAACGACGCAGGCGGCAGACGGGTCTGCGCAGTCCGCCGGATTCTTCCGGATCGACGACGGCAGGCGGCAGACGGGTCTGCGGCAGTCCGCCGGATTTCTTCCGGATCGACGACGGCAGGCGGCGGAAACGGCCGTCAGCTGCAGGGATAGCCTGCGGCGACTGTCATGGATATCTCCGACCGGTAGACCGGCCGGCACCGGATCTCGAAGACGCTGCCGTCCCCGACGGTGACGGTGATCGTGTCGCTGCGGTCCTGAACTTCTATATCTACGATCTCAAGGCTGTCCCATTCGTTGAGCAGATCGAACAGACAATCCTTAAAATAATTTAGATCCATATCGTCAAACTCCTTCCCTGTGCGGGAGATTCCCGAAGCATCTGTCTGCATGGCCGGCGCCTCGTCCACGGACCTGACAGAGCGGCCGGGCGCACCCTTTGCGTACACCAGACAGGGAGCATACACGCACCATATCATTATATGGTATCTGTAGGTAAAATACAAGGGGAAGGAGTGACGCAAATGATAAAATACGACCGGTTGTGGGAAACGATGCGCCGAAACGGCGTTAGCCAGTATAAGCTGATCAAGGATTACGGAATAGACAAGGCGCAGCTGCACCGGATCCGTAAAAATATGGTAGTCAAGACGATCATTCTGAATAATCTCTGTTCCATTCTTAACTGTCGGATCGAGGATATCATGGAATACGTTCCGGATGAAGAGAGGACAGATTATTAAGCTTCGGCCGCCGCGCGACGCTCTCCTGCGCGGCGGCTTTTGCGATTCGGTATCAAAGCCATTTTCCAAGTACTTCCAGCAGCTTTGGGATCTCGACCGGTTTGGCTATATGGCCATTCATTCCGGCTTCCTTCGTCCGGCGGATATCGTCTGCGAATGCGTTGGCGCTCATGGCCACGATGGGAACGGACGGGGCGTCTTCGCGGTCTAAGCCGCGGATCAGACGGGCCGCCTCATAGCCGTCCATGACCGGCATCTGGATATCCATAAAGATCAGATCGTAATAGCGCAGCGGACTGCGCGTAAACATTTCCACGGCGATCCTGCCGTTTTCGGCCTGCTCTACGGTGACTCCGATGACGGAGAGAAGCTCGTCGGCGATCTCGCGGTTCAGTTCGTTGTCTTCGACCAGAAGGACGCGCTTTCCGCTGAAATCGGCCTGCTGAAGCGCGGCGATATCCGCGCGCTGGCGGCTTGCGTCCGATCCTGCCGCAGAGGCTTCCGCGCCGCTCGCTGCGGCCAGGTCCTGCGCCGCTGCCGGAGCGTCCGCGCCGCTCGCCGCGGTTGCCGGAGCTCCCACATCGCTCGCCGCATCCGCGCCTTGCGCGGTTACAGGCGTTTTCGTTTCCACGATCCGCAGCGGGATATCCACTGTGAACCGGGAACCGGAGCCTACGGCGCTCTCTACCAGGATCTCGCCGTTCATCATCCGGACGATGTTCCGTGTGATCGCCATTCCGAGACCGGTTCCTTCCGTCTGGCTTGTGACCGCGCTGTCCGCGCGCGTAAACGGATCGAAGATGGTCTTCAGGAATTCGGCGTCCATTCCGATGCCGGTATCCTCGCAGACGAATTCAAAGAAAGCCGTTTCCGCAGTGAGAGTTTCGCGCTCCTGCACGGAGAAGGTGATCGTTCCGCCTTCGGGAGTGAATTTCACGGCATTTCCCAGAATATTCACAAGAACCTGACGCAGGCGCAGCGTATCGCCGCACAGGCGCCCGTGGACGAAAGGACCGGCCTGCACGTTCAGGGTCTGCTTCCGGCTGTTCACCTGGGCCTGAATGATCGTCAGAATGCTTTCGATCAGGTCTTTCATCTCGAACGGTTCTTCCGAAAGCGTCACCTTGCCGCTTTCAATCTTCGACATATCGAGCACATCGTTGATCAGCGCCAGCAGATGGCGGCTGGAGATGGTGATCTTGTCCAGACAGTCGTTCAGCCGCTCCTTATCGTCCAGATGCATCAGAGCCACCGAGGTCATGCCCATGATGGCGTTCATGGGCGTGCGGTGCGGATATCGTGGGACATCCGCGCGAGAAAGTCGGATTTGGCGTGATTGGCCGCCTCCGCAGCCGCCGAAGCGTTCTTCAGCGCCGTGCGGATCTGCAGCTCCTCCTCCTTCAGCGCGGTCACGTCCTGGATCGCGTAAAGCACCCGGACGGGCACGCCGTTCTTCCGCTTCAGGCACAGCACGGAGATATTTTCCCAACGGTGCCCCTCCATATCGATCTCATATTCCCACTGCAGGTACGGAACATCCTCCGTCAGATGCTCCTGCACATAGTCTCCGGAGATCAGACGGCTCATTTTCTCGCCGCCCTCGCCCGGAAGATAATGGGCGTCCAGATAACGGACCAGATCCGAGTAGGTGCCGGTCTGCGGCGCGGAGCAGCCTTCCTTTTCCAGATATTCGTAGGTATCGTTCTCCAGATCGACCAGGGAGAAACGGGTGAACAGAAGCGTGATCGCGTCGACGATCCGGGAGATCTCCTGATTCTCAGAGACCAGCCTCCGCTTCTGAGACTGGTTCTTCAGGATCAGATACAGCAGGTAGCACAGAAATGCCGCGATCAGCCGGATCTCCAGCCAGATACCGGCGGAGTTCGCGTTGCGAGACATGCTCCTGGTCAGAGAGGAAGGAAAATACTGCGCCAGCATCCAGTCGCCGTCCTGAAGCGCCGTGATGTACGCGCTGCCCGCGCCCTCGGCGCCATTGTAATTGAAGCTGGTCGAGGTTCCCTGCGCAAGCGCCGTCAGCAGCTTCTGCCTGTCCGCGTCCGACAGCATCTCCTGGGCGGCCGTCATGGTGTCCAGGAGATTCTCCGGATTCGTCTCGTCACCCGCCGAGATGATCACATTGCCGTTGCGTTCCAGAAGGTAGCTGCTGGCCTGCACGCCGAAATAGCTGGAGGTCAGGATCTCGTAGACCGTATCCCCGCGCATGATCCCGCTCAGCACGCCGATGATCTCATCCTCAAAATAGAAGGGGGTGTAGAAGATCATCAGCGTCTCATGGGTGATGCGGGAGTTATAGACTACGCATTTGCCGCTGTTGCCGGCCATTCCGTCCAGGAAATATTCCCTGTCCTTCAGATCCGCGGTCCGTCCGTCGGCCGTCAGGTCGATCCCGTCCTGGGAAATGAATTCCACGTAATCGAAGGGGGACTGCTCCGTCATCTCCTGCAGCATTTCGGAGTCCACCTCGGGCCGCGGCATGGCCGCGCCGTACAGATGCCCCATGATCTCGACATTGCTCTGCGCCATGCTGATCAGGTCGTTGATCCGGTTGCCGGTCTGTTCGGTGACGGATTCAATAAAGCTGTTGTTCTGCTCCAGGATACGCCGGCTGTTGCTCCGCATGAATGTGAAAAAGGAGGCGCCGATGAACAGGATGATGGCGCCGAAAAACAGAACATCCAACAGAACAGACAGATTTTTTCTCTTCATAATTTCATCAATACCTTCCTAAATCGATATCCTGAGGACTGCGTCCGGAACCGTTCCCGCTTACTGCAGAATGCAGATTCCCTGCCCCGGCAGCGTCAGAACGGAGTTGTTTAATGTGACCGCGGAACCGTCTACGGTCAGATAGCCGCGGATGGTCATATCCGCCAGCCCGGTGCCGGCAAGGTCGATGTCCATGGATTCGTCCGAGGTGTTGAAGACAATGCCGATGGTCGCGCCTTCCCAGGTCTTGGTGACGGCGGCCTGGTGTCCGTCGGTCAGGGACTCGACGACGGCAATGTCGCCGCGGGCAATGGCCGGGTTCTCGTTGCGGATGCGGAGAGCCCGCCGGTAATAGTTCAGGATGGAGGACGGGTCCTTCAGCTGTTCCTCTACCCCCGCAAAGGAGGAAGTGATGCCGGCGTCGGCGTCTGCGGGGCCGTCGGTCATGCCGGTTGGATCGGTGTCGGACCAGAGCATGGGAAGACGCTTGTTCTCGTCCTTCGTACCGGAGCTGGACATGCCGATCTCCTCGCCGTAGTAGACGTAGGGGCTGCCGTTCATCATCATCAGAAGACCGCAGGCCATCTTCAGGTCATGCTCGTCCTGACGCAGAGCGTTGGCGGCGCGGCCCATGTCGTGATTCGTGATGAACGGGGCGTCGATGAAGTCCGGGTTGGCCGCCCTGAAGTCGGTCTGATACCCCGCCATGGCCTGAACCAGGCTGGCGGCGTAGTAATTGCCGCGGGCTGCCTTGATCAGCTTCCCTTCCGCGTCGGCCACATCGAAGTTGAACATGCTGGGCGTACCGCTCTTATAATAGGAAGCAATGGTCGCCCTGCCGGCCCAGACCTCAGACACCATATAGAAATCGTCGTCAAGGCCCCTGCAGTAATTGTAAAGCCAGTTCAAAACTTCAATATTAAAGTCGTCCGCGCTCTCTTCGAAATGCAGCGCGGCGTCCATCCGGAAGCCGTCCACGCCCATTTCGATCCAGTATGCGGCGATATCCTCCAGTTCGGCCCGCAGAGCTTCGCTTGCCAGATTCAGATCCGGCATCTCGGACCAGAAGGAGCCTTCATAATACCAGCCGCTTCCTCTTACCGGGTAGTAGGTTCCGTTCACTTTCTCCCTTGAGAAATGGTAGTAATCCACGCTGGGACACGCCGCCGGATCCGGCTCGGCGCCGTCCGGCAGGCTGCGAAGGTAGTCGCAGGCGTCCAGAAACCACTGGTTTTGGGAAGAAGAGTGGTTGATGACGAAGTCGATGATTACGCGGATGCCGCGGTCGTGGCACTGCTCCACCAGGCTCCTGAAATCGTCGATGGTACCGTATTCCCTGTCAATGGAGCGGTAATCCACCACGTCGTATTTGTGATAGGTCGTCGACTGCATGAGAGGCATGAACCAGATGGCGTTAAAGCCCATGTCGCTGATATAGTCCAGCTTCTGCGCCACGCCGTTTAAGTCGCCGATGCCGTCGCCGTCGGAGTCGCAGAAGGAGTAGACGAAGATCTCATAGTAGTTGCGGTAGTTGTCGTCGATGATCTGCAGCGGCTGCTCGTATTCATAGACCGCCGGGGCGGCGCCGCTGCCGGACGAGAGGCTGCCGTCGCCGTCAACTGCGTCGCTGCCGGCTGTACCGGCCGAAGGACTGCCTTCCTCGCTGCCGGCCGCGTCGGACACGGAGCCGCTGACGCCGGTTTCCGCGCCGGCGGCCGCGGTTTTGGCAGGAGCCGTCGCGTTCTGTGACGCTGCGCCGCAGGCGGACAGCGCCATTGCGGCGGTCAAAAGGCATGCCGCAGCGCGGCTTTTCAGATTCTTTCTCATATTCGTATCCCTCCCGGCTCGAAACATCTTTCCCCCAATTATAGAACATCTGCGGAATAGTTGCAATTGGATTTCGAACCATCATTGCTTTTTTGAGGGTTTCGTAGTAAACTGCACTTAACTGGGGAACCTGTAGACACGGAGCATTCACAGAAAGGAACCGATTCGGAGAATCGGAGGTGAAAGACGATGAAATTTTCAGAGATGCCGTATACCCGGCCGGATATGGACGGGCTTAAGAAGGAATATGAGGCCCTGATCGGGGAACTCAGGGCGGCGGAGAGCTACGACGAAGCCCGCGGCGTATTCCTTAAGAAGGAGAACCTGGAGGCGGAGATCTCCACCCAGGAGAGCCTGGCCTCCGTGCGCCACTCCATCGATACCAGGGACGAGTTCTACGACGGCGAGGCCAGATTCTGGAACGCCGCCCTGCCGGAGCTGGAGGTGTATATGCAGGAGTGGACGAAGGCGCTGCTGGCCAGTCCGTTCCGCGCCGGGTTCGAGCAGGAGTTCGGGAAGCTGATGTTTCTGCGGGAGGAGATGGCGCTTAAGACCTTCTCGCCGGAGATCATCCCGGATATGCAGAAGGAGAACGATCTGGTGCGGGAATATGAGAAGCTGCTGGCGTCGGCGCAGATCCCCTTTGAGGGAGGCGTCTATACGCTGTCTCAGCTGTCTCCGTTTAAGACCTCGCCCGACGATGAGCGCCGCCGTGCGGCCTGGAATGCGGAGGGGCGCTGGTATAAGGAGCATCAGGCGCAGATGGACGACATTTACGACCGGCTGGTTCACCTGCGGGACGGCATGGGCAGGAAGTTGGGCTACGAGGGCTACACGACGCTGGGCTATTACCGCATGGGCCGTGAATGCTATACGAAGGAGGATGTGGAGAAATTCCGCGAGGCGGTCCGCCGTTATCTGGTACCGGTAGCGGCGTCCATCTACGAGGCCCAGGCGAAACGGCTGGGCAAGGCGTATCCCATGGATTACGCCGACAACGCCCTGCATTTCCGTTCGGGGAATCCGAAGCCCCAGGGGACGCCGGACGAAATCCTGGCCCAGGGCCTCCGGTTTTACGACGAGCTGTCGCCGGAGACCGGCCGTTTCTTCCATATGATGATGGACGATCAGCTTATGGATGTGCTGAGCACCGAGGGCAAGCAGAGCGGCGGCTACTGCACGAATTTCCAGAAGTACGGAGTGCCGTTCATTTTCGCCAATTTCAACGGGACGCAGCATGACGTGGAGGTCGTCACCCACGAAGCCGGCCATGCGTTCGCATATTATGTCAACCGCGACCGGATACCGTCTTCCTACTCCTGGCCCAGTATGGAGGCGTGCGAGGTCCATTCCATGTCCATGGAATTCATGTCCTGGCCGTGGGCGGAGGGCTTCTTCGGGGAGGACACCCGCAAGTTCTATTACAGCCATCTGACCGGGGCGCTGACGTTTATCCCCTACGGAACGCTGGTGGATCATTTCCAGCATGTGGTCTATGAGAAGCCGGATATGACGCCGGCCGAGCGCCACGCGGTCTGGAAGGAGCTGTCGGGCGTCTACATGCCGTGGGCGAAGCTGGACGGACAGATCCCGTTCTACGGCGACGGCGAAGCCTGGCAGCGGCAGCACCACATCTATTCCAGTCCCTTCTATTATATAGACTACTGCCTGGCGCAGACGGTGTCCCTTCAGTTCTGGGCGCTGATCAAGAAGGACCGGAAGCTGGCGTGGGAGCGTTATATGGCGTATACGAAGCAGGGCGGCAGCCGGGTGTTCACGGAGCTTCTGGCGGAGGCCGGACTGGCAAGTCCCTTCGGGGAGGACTGCCTGCGGGATGTGTGCGAGGCGGCCCGGAAGTGGCTGGAGGAGTTTGATCTGGGAGATCTGCGCTGAGAACGGATCGCGTCCGTGTACGCGGGCCGTGGCCGCGGAGAGGATTTCGGAACTGGCGCATGGATTTTTCTGTAGGAATATTGCCTGAGGCTGTGGCTTTCACAGGGCATTGTATGTAATAAAAACCATGAAAAGCACGAAAATCCTGCCATTTCCGATGTCAAGCGAAAATGAAAATGTCCCGAAAATTTTTAAACATTAGCCCTGACTGCTCAGGGCTTTTGTTTGTTCC
>CANQME010000023.1 GCA_947624815.1 uncultured Lachnospiraceae bacterium
CCTTCGTGAACAGGATCATACTCGCTTTTGTGGCGCCGTATACCGTATTGCCGATATCGCCGTCAATACCGGCGGCCGACGCAAGGTTTATGATGCACCCTTTCGTTTTGGACAACGCCCTGTATAACCCCTGTACGATCTGTACCTGGGAAAAATAATTGATCTGGAACACATTTTTCATGTCCTCCACCGTGATCATCGGCACCAGGGCAAGATACCCGACGCCCGCATTATTGACCAGTATGTCTATCGGTTTTTTCAGGGCTTTGATCTCCTTAATGCCGCTTTTTACGGAATCCTGGTCTCCCATGTCAAAGCAGACCATGTCAGCGGTTATCCCGTTCCCGGCAGCCAGGTGCGCAAGTTCCTCCTCAAAACCTGCATTCGGTTTTATCGTGCAGGCAATGATATTTGCCTTATTTGCGGCAAACAGCTTCACGACCTGAAAACCGATGCCTCCGTCTGCCCCTGTTATGACTGCGGTCTTACCTTCCAGTGCTGCATTTACATTTTCCATTCGATTCCCTCCGATCCTATTGCCGCCGGGTTCCCCGAGACTACGACATGCGGCGGCAGCGACCTGTTTACCACACTGTGGGCCCCAACGATCGTCCCGTCCCCGATCTTCACGCCGGACATTACCGTACAGCCCTCACAAAGCCAGACATGTTCGCCGACCAGTACCGGCTGTGCATCACGGTATCCGTTTATGTTGATAAGATGGCCTCCATTGTTGTCCCGTATCGTTACATTCCGGCCGATGGCCACCATTTCACCGATCACGATCTTACGCTGGCAGATGATGGTCGTGTTCATGTTGGTAGACGGCCCGCCTTTGGAGATCAGGGCTGCCCCGCTGAATATTTCCACATCGCTGCCATATCCGAACCCATAGCCTCCGGTTGACAGATTTCCTATTTCGAGCTTCGCGCCGTCCTGCATCCTTATGCGAGTTTCCAGCTTGGAATGTTTGAATGGCGAATTTCCCAGCGTCAGGTACCCATTCAGGACAACTGAGGCCTTTCGGCTGATCTCAATGTCGCAATGCGGCGAGACAAATATGACGTTCCCCTTCCATATGTCCGAATGTACCGCAGGATGGAAAAAGTTCAGACGGATGAACTGCAAAATGGGGAATATATGACACCGTGAAAAACTTAATTCCCGTTTTATTACCTTCAAAACTGTAACCATCTTCCGCTTCAGGGACGGTTCTGGAAACTTGCACATGGAATCTACAACCACATCAAACGGCTCTTTATTGATCCTTTCATAAAAAGTTTCCCTGTCTATGCTTTCTTTCGGCAATGGTTTAACCAACGCGGGATTTCCGGCAATCACTTTATCCAGGGGTACTTCATTGGATTTTATCTTCCGCTTTATTCTTTCAAAATACTGCGTGCCTTTGGCAGAATTCAGCAATACAACAGATGTTCCTGTATCATCATCCAATTCGTTCTCGCCTTTTCTACTCCAGTAATCCCCTATCGATATATCCGCAAACCGTGGAAACCCTTTAAACTTACAGTCATAGCAGGCTGGTCTGGAAAGACAGTTGCTCTGCATTGAAGCTTTCATAAATTTGTCAACCTGAAATGTCCCGTAATACGTCGAGCCGTTTTCAAAAACAACTTTATGTGTCAGTTTTCTCCAACCCAGTTCCTTATTCTTGGGCTTGATGTAAACGATCTTGGATTTGTATTCATCTTCAAGGTAATCCAGATATTTCCGATACGCAAACGGGGAGTTGATATATCTGCAGATCAGATCTATGGTCAGCAGGTTATCATAATCTTTCTGCAAAAAATGCCTAAGTGCAGCAATCTGGCACGGCAGTCCTACTGCCAAAACCTTCTGTTCACTGTCCAACAGTTCCTTTATTGTCCTATAATATCCGGAAGCATCGCTCTGGATATACTTTGAGCTTCTCAGACGTTTGAGATCCTCAATGTCATTCGTAACGATCTGCTTTACATTCCAGTCCCCCGTGTATACAGCTCCGCCGACGTATCCGTCTTCTTTTATGAAAGGTTCAGCCAAAGCAGTAAACATTCCCCCTGATGTACTGTCAAACCTTATCTGGTTATTCTTATGGACGGCCGCAACGGTAACTGGTGTTGGGGAATTACCATTTGGAATGTCGGCTATATTTTCAATTGGGCACACTTTATTGCACAATCCGCAATTAACACATTTGCCTTCATCAATGCGCGGATACAAAAAACCTTCATTGTCCGATTCAAATGTGACTGCATTCCGCGGACATATATCACCACATGCATTACACCCACAGCAATCACTCTTTGCCTGCAATATGATCATCTGTTTTTTACCTCTATGGAAAAACAAAAATTACTCAAACTCTATTCTCCAGGAATTCTTCTTTGCACTTCAGCCTGTCACGGTTCATTAAACAAGCTAAAATATATCTTCAGCTTTGGCTCCGTTCCAGAAGGCCTAATAATCAACTGTTTTCCATCCTCCAGCTCAAGTTTAAGTACATTAGACTTTGGTAAGCCGTCGACCCCAACCAAGTAATCTATTTTCTTTTCTATCCGAATCCCATTTATCTGCTCCGCCTCATTTCTAAAATACGACATGATATGTTCCATCCTTTCCATCCCATCCACCCCCGCAAATGGGTGGAATCTCTGAAACGTCTGACAGAAACCGAATTTTCTATATATCTCTTCCAATTTAATCGCTAGCCTGATTCCCTGTGCTTTATAAAACGCCGCCATGTCACAAATCAGAAGGGACGCGTTCACCCCGTCCTTATCCCTCACGTAGCTTCCGGACAGGTATCCATAAGACTCCTCGAAAGCAAATATAAAATCCCTTTCATCATCCAGCTGCCCGATCTGCTCCCCGATGTATTTAAACCCGGTCAGGGTATTGACCGTGCGCAGCCCGTAATGTTCCGCAACCCGTTCCGCCAGATCCGTCGTAACAATCGTTTTCATAAACACAGGCGCATTCCCCAGCGTCCCATGTTTCTGTCTCTGCAAACAGATAAAGTCCAGAAGCAGCAGCCCCGTCTCGTTCGCGGAAAGTAGCCGATACTCCCCATCTCCGTTTTTTACCGCGATCCCCACACGGTCGCAGTCCGGGTCCGTCGCCAGGAGCAGGTCGGCTCCCTGTTCCCGGCAGTACCTAAGCCCCAGTTCCATCGCCTCCTGCTCCTCCGGGTTCGGGTGCGGACAGGTGGGAAATGTCCCGTCTGGCTCCTCCTGCTCCTTTACCACAGTGATATCGCCATATCCCGATTCCTGCAGCGTCCTCAGCATCGGCTTCAGCCCGGTCCCGTTCAGGGGCGTGTATACGATCTTCAGCCCCTTGTCGGCGTCATCACCGTACAGTACGGAGGTTCCCTTTACCGCTTCGATATATTCCGTATACACATTGTCAGGGATATACTCAATGCTTCCATCCGCCAAAGCCCATTCAAAATCACCTCGGCGGGCCGCTTCAAACATGTCTGCCTCACCGATCGCACCCTGGATCTCCCTGGCCGCGTCTGCCGTGATCTGACACCCGTCCGGCCCGTAGACCTTGTAGCCGTTATACTCTGCCGGGTTGTGTGATGCGGTGACCATCACGCCTGCAGTGCATCCTAGGCACCTGACGGCAAACGACAGACACGGGGTGGGCATGAGCTGCGGGTAGATATACACCTTTATCCCATTGGCAGCCAGAACAGCAGCAGCGGTCCTGGCAAATACCTCCGACTTTATCCGGCTGTCGTAACTGACAGCAGCAGACGGTTTGCACTGCCCGGTTTTCCGGTACCTGTTGACGTAGTCCGCCAAACCCTGTGACGCCCTGGCCACCGTATAGATGTTCATCCGGTCCGTCCCAGCCCCGAGTATCCCCCTCAGGCCGCCGGTCCCGAACTCCAGGTCACGGCCGAACGCCTCGCGGATCGTGTCATCCGTCATGGAAGCAAGCTCTGCCGCTATCTCCGGGTCAGCCGCATTCTCCACCCATTGCTTATATCTGTCCAAACAGTCCATTTCCTTCATCTTTTCTGGTTCTCTCGTCTTCCAACCGGCCCATGCCAGTCTATTTGTTCAGCAAGTTCTGCCTACGTTTTCAAGATCACTACGCTTTATTTTCTAGTCGCAGCTTCCTCATACTTTCCTGCTCCAGCCCTTTCGCAGGCTTCCCGGCACCACCATCGCAGTGCCTCAGCAGCTTACCCTCAGCATCTGCGCTTTCCCATGGAGCCGGCACAGGACGGACGATGCCGGCACGAAGATGCTGTCGCCCTTAAAAAACGTGATCATTCCCTCGTCCCAGTACAGCACCCCGCAGCCGTCCGTGCATAGCAGCACGTTAAATGTCACGTCCCCAGTCTGCAGCCCAGCCATCCCGCGGACTCGCTCCGTGTTCAGCAGGATCCTCTCCGTCTGGAAGTAACGGCACCTGCACAGCAGTTCCGCGGCAAAGCCCGGCTCATACCGGAGCACGCGCACCGGCTGCCTCGGCTGCCCGGCTGCCCTTAGGTCCGCCGCCTCCACCGCCTTTCGGATATGGAGCGGCCTTTTCCTTCCTTCCCTGTCTGTCCTTTCATAGTCATACAGACGGTAGGTCAGGTTGGAGTTCTCCTGGATCTCCGCCACTAGGGCACCAGCGCCCAACGCATGGACAGTCCCTGGCGGAAGGAAGAACACATCGTTCTTCTTTATCCCCACGTATTGCAGATGGTTCAGCAGGGTACCGTCACCCGCCGCACGTTCCAGCAGTCCCCGGTCCATTTCATGCAGGAAACCGTAAGCAAGCTCCGTATCCTTCCCTGCATCAAGCACGTACCACATCTCGGTCTTCCCGGTCTTCCCGTCCTCATGTTCGCGTGCATAGTCGTCGGACGGATGTACCTGGACAGACAGTCTCTCTGAGGCGTCGATCAGCTTCACCAGCACCGGGATCTGTCCCGGCGGCAGCCCGAGTGACAGGGGATGTCTCCCCATGTATCCTGGATTTCCCTCCATCACCTTGGAGAGCGGCTCCCCGTCATGTTTCCCGCCGGAAGCAGTGCTCTCCCCGTCCGGGTGCGTTGAACACTCCCATGACTCCGCCAGCGGCATCAGTTCCGTGGCCTTGCCGAAATCATCCTTCAGCCTGCGCCCTCCCCACAGGTAGTCCTTATATGCCGGTCTCAGCAGAAACGGTTCGTTCATTCCCAGCCCCGCTCCTCCAGTTCATACTTCTGCTTGTCATGGACGCTGATGTCCTTACCCAGCTGCACCTCGATCATCTGCAGTTCCGTCACCGCCATGACCGTATGCCTGCATCCCGCCTGCATGGTCACCACGTCCCCTGCATGGATCTCCTGTTCCATCCCGTCCACCACGGTCCTCCCGCTCCCGGATGTGACGACCCACACCTCGTCCCGGTTCCGATGGCTGTGGTAGTTCATGTGCTGCCCCGCACCAAGCGTCACCTTGATCGTCAGGCTCCCATCCGATACTTCCAGAACCCTGTACGTCCCCCAGGACTTGTCCGCGAACATGACCGGCTGATCCAGGCGGTCCACGTAGGGTTTGATGAAGGAACTCCGGTCCTTGTCCGAGACCAGGATCCCCTCCGCCGACGCGCTGATGACCACGTCATGCAGCCCCGCGGCCAGTATCGGGATGTCCAGCTCGTTTATGACATGCGCATTGCTGCAGGTCCCGTCCGTCACAGCCTTACCGATTAACGGCTCGTCCATCGCCTCCGTCAGCGTGTTCCAGGTCCCCAGGTCCTTCCACCGGCCGGCAAACCGCATCACCCGGATGTCCGGCTCCTTCTCCACGACTGCATAGTCGAAGGAGATCTTCTCCAGTGTCCCGTACCTGGTATAGAAGTCCCGGTAATCCGTGAATCCCGCCAGGCTGCGTGCCTTGTCCAGGACATATCCGATCCGGCAGGCGAACACGCCCCCGTTCCACAGCGCCCCCTGGGCGATGTAGTTCTCTGCGGTTTCCGTATCCGGCTTCTCCTTAAATGTCCTTACCCGGCTGACCCGGTCCGGGGATTCCGGCAGGATGTAGCCGTACTTCTCGCTGGGGTATGTCGGCTCGATCCCCATCAGGACGAGCCCTGCCTCCCTCTCCCCGGCCAGTTTCCCCAGCTCCTTCAGGGCCTCAAAATAGTCATCGTCCACCAGGGGGTCGACCGGGCACACGACCACCGGCTCCTCCGGATTCACCCCGGAGACGTCCCGCAGGTAGGCAGCCGCCAGTGCGATGGCCGGGAACGTGTCCCTCCGGCACGGCTCAACGCTGATCCCCACGTCCGTCCCCAGCTGGTTGTGGATGGAAGACACCTGGGCCTTCCCGGTCGCTATGGTAATTCTGGCTTCCGGGTCCGCCTTCATGATCTGGTGGTACACCCGCTGCACCATGGACTCGTAGACACCGTCTTCCCTTTTGAATATCTTTATGAATTGTTTCGACCTTACGTCATTGGAAAGGGGCCACAGGCGTTTCCCTGAGCCACCGGATAACAATATAAAATTCATATATATATTCCTATCTATAGCTGATTCTTATGGTCAAAATAATATTTGATAGTTTTTTCAATGCCTTCTCGGAATCCCGTATCTGCCCTGAATCCAAATTCAGAATACGCTTTTTCCACATCCAGCATTCTCCTGTGCTGTCCTCCCAAGCCGTTATTTAAATATACAAATTCCCCTTTATATCCGAGAATTTCCTTAATCAGCAAGGCTAATTCTTTAATTGTGATTTCTTTCCCTGAACCAATATTGACGGGATCACCCTTTTCATACAGGCTTGTAGCAAGGGCAACCGCCCGGGCCGCATCTCCGACATATACAAATTCCCGGCTTTCATCTCCTGTCCCCCATACTTCCACATGGTTTTCCCCATGCTCCATTGCATATACTACCTTCCTGATCAGGGCCGGTATCACATGCGAATTATTAATGTCAAAATCATCGCGCGGCCCATAGAGATTGACTGGCAATAGATGTATAAAATGGAAACCATACTGTTTTTGATAAGCAGTACACTGTGCCAACAGCATCCTTTTGGTCAGCCCATATGAATCATTTGTTTCAACAGGGTACCCATTCCACAGGTCTTCCTCCCGGAAAGGAACAGGCGTAGCTGCCGGATATTCACATACACTTCCAATTCCGACAAATTTCTTAATATCATTCAGATATGACTCATGAACAATATTCAGGTTAATCAGTGTATTATTATAGAATTGATTTCCGGCATGGGTACTGCTATAACCGATCCCGCCAATATCTGCAGCGGCATGGATCACTATATCTGGTTTGGGGAAATCCTGAAAGATACGCCTGACAGCATTACTGTCCCTTAAGTCATAATCTTTACTTCTTGGAATAAAAATGTCATTATTGTCTTCCAACAAATCCACGATGTGACTTCCTAAGAAACCAGCACCGCCGGTAACGATAATACGCTTGCCACTTATCAAATTCTTATCCATGTTCTTTCCCTCTCAGTGATATCTTTCCTTAAATGTCCGTATAAATTTTATAATATGCTCGTCCTGCTTCATCAGCCAAAGCATAACTCACTCAAAGCTTGTTTATAGTTTTTATCATTCCTCCATAAACTCCCTCGCAACCTTCACCATATCATGCTCAACCATGATCTTCACCAGTTCCTCAAACGGTGTCTTTGTTGGATTCCAACCCAGTTCCTTTCTTGCCTTACTGGGATCTCCCCACAGGTCAACGACATCAGTTGGTCGGTAGAATTCCGGCGATACTTCGACCAAAATTTTTCCCGTCCTTTTGTCAAGACCGGTCTCCTGCTCTCCTGTTCCCTTAAATTCCAGTTCGATTCCTGCATACCTAAATGCCAGTTTGCAAAACTCTCTGACTGTATGTTGTTCCCCTGTCGCTACCACATAATCGTCCGGTTTTTCCTGTTGGAGCATCAGCCACATGCACTCCACATAGTCCTTCGCATAGCCCCAGTCACGTTTCGCAGACAGATTGCCCAACAGCAGCTTCTCCTGCTTTCCCTGCGCGATCCGTGCAGCAGCCAGTGTGATCTTCCGGGTAACGAAAGTTTCTCCCCTGCGTTCTGATTCATGGTTAAAGAGTATCCCTGAGCAACAGTACATCCCATAGGCTTCCCGGTATTCCTTCACGATCCAGTAGCCGTACTGTTTCGCCACCGCATAGGGGCTGTAAGGATGAAATGGGGTCTTTTCCGATTGAGGAACTTCCTCCACCTTTCCATACAATTCTGAGGTGGATGCCTGGTAGATCCGGCAACTGCTCGTCAGGCCACAGATACGCACTGCTTCTAAGATCCTCAGTACCCCAGTCGCCACGACATCGGCTGTGTACTCCGGAACCTCGAAGGACACCTGCACATGGCTCTGAGCCGCCAGATTATAGATCTCATCCGGCTGGATCCCGCTAATAACCGATACAAGGCTGATGGAATCGCTCAAGTCGCCATAGTGCAAATAGAAACGAGGATTCCCCTCCAAATGCGCAATCCTCGGCCGGAACTCAACTGAGGAACGGCGGATGATGCCGTGTACCTCGTATCCTTTTTCCAGTAAAAGCTCAGACAAAAAGGAGCCATCCTGTCCGGTGACTCCTGTAATCAGTGCGGTTTTCATATCGTTTTCTGCCTCCGTTATAAAATTCAAAATAAAATCTCACAAACTACCTTAATTTCCACTCTTAAATTTATTCCTCACTATTTTCAACAGTTTTGTGAAGTAATTACATAAATCCTTAAAATGCGGATTCCTACAATAAATCAGAACACCTGTCATCGTAGGAACAAGCGACCAGATCAACGCCCGCAACAGAAGCCCTATAACTGTAACTGGCAATCCTCTGGTAAGCTGGTAAACCACCAAGCTCTCTGACAGTACTACGCCAAACAGGAACAAGTGTTTGCACAAATACCTCTTTACTGATTTCCCAAAAAAATATCCCACCACGAACCGTATCCTGCCATAGGCAATCGGGAGAAATGCAAAGAATGTCCCAATCTGCACACCAACCACACCAAGCTTGTATGCCAATGCGACTGAAATAACCACATTCACAACTGCCGATAAAAGCATACAATTTCTGTCCTGTCTGTAATCACCAAAAACGCTCCGGTATTTATATACGATCTCCCATACGGAGATTAAATAAATCGTCAACGAATACATTATTACAAATATATCCGATAGCAGGTATTCAGGACTTCCCATCCAAATCTGAATAACTGGTTGGAAAAAAATAAGGAACCCAAGGCATATGTAATTCGCAAAGAAAAAACTGAATACATCAAACATTTCAAACTGTTTCCACAGTTCATCCTTATTCCGGTCGCTATAGACAATATTTCCGATCGTTGCCTGAACTGGATTCAGCAGACGATAAAAAAAAACATTCAATACACCCTTTTGGAGAATGTAATAATTCCCATACAGTGCGACGAATCGGATCCCACAGATAGCAGATATTACTATGTTATCAGTGCCGCCATAAACAGCATAAGCGATCTTATGTACTAGGAAATTCCTGACATCCGGAATCATGTTCCGCTTACGGATGTCTTCCATCGTAACCGTATATTTCTCTTTCAGATACGGGTAGTCTCGGTTCGTCTTGTACAAGATTATGAAATTAGCAATAAGTGACGTAGACAGCTGTATGGCAAGATACAGCAGATAATTTCTGAAAACAGCCAGCATAAACAGCTGCACTACCTGAACTACAACATTAGTGAACAGATCAATCTCAACTGTTTTATATTCCTTTTGATCCGCTGCATAAATCGTGCGTCTGTAGGAAAGAAAATATCCTGCTATTGTACTAGCAAGCTGCAGGAAATAAACAATATAAAGATAACTGATATCCTTACCTGCATCCTTGACAATATAAGGGACAGACACGCAAGCTAACAGGCCAAGGATCGTAACCACTGCTGCAATGATCCTGTAAACCCACTTGTACAGATACATGAGTTTACCGATCTCCTGCTTGTTATCCGTAACCAGCTCCCGGTATAAATGAAACGAAATAATTCCGCCAATCCCCAATTCGGCAACAGACAAAATAGAGAATATATTGCCAAATACGCTTTGATATCCCAAATATTCGATATCCAGGAATATGACAAAAACACGGCGGTTGACAAATTGCAATAGTAGTGTCAGTATCTGCCCAATAACAGAGATTATGCTATTCTTAAGGGTTTTTGCAGAATTCATTTATTATCCTTTTACTCTTCTTGATCTAGGTATCTAAACACCATACTTATTATACCGTTATCCGATAATATAAAATCATCGAACTCTTTTCTAATGTCCGACTAATGTTTCTTTAGTTGTTCACAAAAGCCTAACCGAGCACCACCAAATAACCGTTGCTTTTTACTCAATTAATACTTATAACTTTTTCGCTTCTTCAAAATTCTTTTTTATTTAACCCTTTATCAAGGATCGCAAGCTCTTTAAAACATCTGCCTAACGCAAAATTTATATATCTAGCAACAAAGGCCACGCCAGATTTACTACATATCAATGATTCGCAATTTGCAAGAGTATATATATCGCGCAAAACTTCAAGTCCTAACTTATAATAATGTAGAGGACGACTATTATAAACAGCAAACGGCACTACTTGCCCTTCTACGCGAATTACATCTGTATAATATGATAATCTATCTTTAAACTCTCGTTCAAATAGTTGCAGAATATTTGCATCATCTGTAGCAAGAAAAATTTTGTCATATTCTCCGAGGGAGAATATGACTTTTGCTTTTGTAAGATACTCATCAGGAGCGACAACCATAGGATGATCCCTATAACCCATATTGAAATCGGTTCCACGTGCATGCACTGCTAAAACTTTTTTGCCATCTAACATATTATGAACTTGATCTTCTATGTAGTTTTTAGTTTCATGATTTAGATGAACATACTTTTTATATATATTTCCTAACTCTTCAATTTCATCCTGTTGCATGTCATAACCATTGTATTGTTTTGTAATGAAATAACCATGCCCTATATTACCTTTTATTACGTTCCTACAAAAGTCTACATCTCTATAATCAATCCTTGAAACCGGTTCAAAATAATATTCAAACGTATTCATAGTAATCTGATCCATTCCCGAATCATAATAAGCTGCCGAATTCCCCCATTCAACCACTGGTGTCATTTGTAAAAAATCAGCAAAAATCATCTCTTTTAATGTCCAATACAAGGCTGCGGCGAATCCAAAACTTCTACCTCTAAATTCTGCTATCGCCTCTTTTTCAATTGTATTATAAATTTTAATGTGATAAACAACTCTATCTGGATACTTCATCCCATTATGCATGGCAAGTATTGATGTGTAGTCATGAGGATGATCATAGTATCCCCTAAGCAATCTGACAAAATCAGTATCATGCAAATTGCAAATGCAACGTCCTATTACATAGAGCTTATCGTTATTTTTAACTATTTGCCTAATCTTACTCTTTAAACTCATGGTCACTCTCCTACTTTTATGTTTTATGATTCTCCTTCAAAAGTTAGTGATTTTCCTCCATTCACTAACGTTTCACCAATTTTTCTAGAAGATCTTCTGTTCTGTGGAGATGCGCAAAAGCTTCTCTACTTCTGATATTTCTTTGTCACTCCCCTCATTAGTCTACAATAAAGTTGTGACGGTTGGGTACCTAACTGCCGAATTACAGGAATGCTCCTAATCGATTCCATCAACACAAACCAACCTCACTTCCCTGCATTCCTTTTAAGCCATGTTCTTGATTTGTCGCGCAGTTCCTCCAGTTTTTCAAATACATTTGCATAATCTATAGGTTGCAACTTTTCTATGTATTGTAAAGTTTCCATTTCCCTTGTATCGCAAAATCTCTGCGCCAATTCACAAAGTTCAAGGATGCTCTTAATGCGTGAATTCATACTCACCGCAATCGATCTGTCAAACACAAAAAACTGCGTTCTGAATATTATTGAAAATACAACCGCATGAAAACTATCAGTGAAAACAACATCCGCATATCGAATTAGGGAAAGAAAATCCTCAACGGATACTTCAAACAGCCTCTCTTCATTTTCTCTGTTATTGTGAAAATCCTCAAAAGGATACTCTCCCGTTAAATATGGCATTGTTAACAGTTTCAATCCATTCTTATGGGCGTATTCCCTCGCCAAAACCCGTGGGCGTTTCTCTCCGCCCAGAAAATAACAGAACACATATCTCTCCCTATATAGACTAGGTGAACAAATATCATTCCATTGATTTTCCTCGAGTAGAAAGGTAGGATCCACTACCCATTCAATCGGCTGTTCGCATAAGTCACTTATGAGGTCAACATCCGATTTTTCCCTCACAGAAATAGCATCAAAATCCTTTAATGCCGTCTTGAAAAAATACTGTTCATTTTCATCTAGCGAATTCTTCGATATAGAGGCCGCATATGATATTTTTTTCTTTCCTCCAGGAACAAATGTCAAAAAATAGGCTTCTCTTTCCGTCATACGCCATACCTGATCGCTCCCAGTAATAAATACTGAGTACCGAAGTATTTCCCTCGCATTTTTCGAGTTTGGATTTAGCTTTATATCCTCGAAGTCCTTATCACTTAAAATCATCGTATTGTGCGGCACAAATTTGCGGCCGAATTCCGTCACAATCTCTCTTCTCTTTTTTACCCTGGCAAACTCCCTGCGTTTCCAAGTCTTCTGAAGAACTTTCTTGATGAAAAAATTCAGTTTAGCCCGGAATCCTTCACATTTCTGTAAAGACAACCAAAAAGACCCCGCAGGCCTTTTATACGAAAGCTGCTCAGCGCAGATGACATTTTCATTTAGGTATCTTGTAAGTGCATAAGCCTGAAGGTTGCCCCCATAGTTTGAACTTTCATAGTATTCTGTAATAATTGCAGCCGTTTTACCTTTTTCAAGCATTGAGACTTCCCCCTGTCGCTTGCGGTTCTTCTCCAAAACTTGGTGATTCTTTTCCATTTCCCGGTGTTTCACCAACTTTCATAGAAGCTCTTCTCTGTTCTTGGGGGATGCACAAAAGCTTCTCTGTTTCCTGGTGTTTCTTTGACAATCCCCTCATTTTTTAATAGAGCTTCTCCGTTTTGCGGTGTTTCCATCTGTTAGTGATCTTTTCAGCCATAACTGCTAGCTTTCTGTTATTATCTTATTGGCCTTATAAATAAGAAAAAGGATGTTATCAATTATGGTCAAAAAGATCACTAACAAACTTATTTCTCTTCCTCAGGATGTCTCCATCGACCGCGTCGTGGATCATCCCCATTCCATGGAGTTCTTCATCTCCTGTCCTGACTCGGATCGGCTCTGCCCGGTCTGCGGCTCCCGCGACTGCGTCATCAAGGACTCCGGCCGCTCCCTTACCGTCCGGCACATCGCCGTCTCCGGTAAGGGCTCTTTCCTCTCGTTCCATGTACCCAGGCTCCTCTGTAAACAATGCGGCTCATCCTTCTCCAAAAGGCCCTACTTTGTACACCCTTCCATGAAGCTCTCCGCAGCTGCTTTCCTTGCCGCCTGCGTCGGCCTTACCGGCACCCGCTCCATCCGCGACCAACGGCCCCTGCGAGGGCCTCAACAACCGCATCAAAGTCCTCAAACGGAACTGTTATGGGCTCCACTCCTTCGACCACTTCCGCCGCCGCGTACTCTTCTCCTGCGGCCGTACAAAACTCGTCAGGGAGACCTATACCAACGCTCTGGAACTGGCCGGTAAAGGAAGGGGGAACGGATAATGGCCGGGAGAAAACGCTTTTCTGTCCATGACCTGTATCCGAAGGACTACTGCTTCGATTATGATGCATTCGAAGCGGATCCGGAAAACTGCAGATTTACCGCAGAAGACAACGCGTATCTGAACGCCATTGAACTGGAGCGCTATGAGGATACCGTCCCCATGACACCCTATGAACGGCGGCTCCTGCGCAGATGGGTCATCTCCGACCACAGCGTCCATGAGAACCCGGATTCCCACTATATCTGTATCGCCGGGCACCATCCGGTCAGCGATTTCCTGGATGTTTACCGCATGGACCGCCAGATCCGGATCGCCACCAGGGGCATGACCCCGAAGGAACGGGATGTGTACCTGAAGGACTATACCGGTTGGAGGAACGACCCGCCGGATGATGGGGATTCATTCCTCCCGGTGAATGAGGACGAGCCGCCATTTTAGGGTGCCGGCAGTGATATGTCCATCACCATAGCTCCATCTTTATCAGCCACATAAAGGGGGTGAAGCTGTAAAAATCCCATCAAAAAAAGGGCCTTCACGGTCCTTCTGATGTACTTAGCCCTGACCATGATACACCCAAAATCCAGACTGAAAAGTAGCCTTCGTTCGTCAGGTCTGGTTAAGGTATGCCATTTTTATGTTTTCATCGATATCAGATCCCCTCAAACCATTGATTTCACGTGGTTTTCTCAATGTCTGTCACCAACTTTTAGAGAAGAGCCGCTTTAAAGAAGAACCACAAATGTCAGACACGTCCACAACATACTGATCGGTGAATCAAATATAGTCGTATACATTGTAAGTGCCATAAAAATAAGCAAGCAAAGTAACCATCGAACAATAGATTTTTTATGCGATTTTATAAATCGATTAAAAAAATGTGTGTAAAATATGCAAATTGAAAGGTAGAACCATACCCCTCCCAGTGTTATCATAGTGCCAATGCTGCTCATACTAAAATGCGAATACCCCAGATAGTGTCCGCTTAATCTCTCTGAAGCAGCCGCTGCACCTAGACCTTTTCCAAACAACAAACCATATCCTTCTTCTATCGCATTTATTGCTATTGTAATCCGCTCTATGGAACCCCTATTTCCTCTTTTACCTAGAGTCACAAATTTCAGTACGGCTCCTACGATATAGTCTTGAATATAAGAAGCTAATGCTGGAACTGTTTTTAAAATAATGATTACTATAATAACAAGCAAAATAACACTTGGAAGCAATTTAACAAATTTATTTAAACTTTTTATAGCCTTTTCATTTGTTACGTGTATAATGAAATATGATAAAAACCATGCCGGCAACAGAGCAAAAAAGGCTTTATTGTCATTAAGAGTTGATATGTATAGCATCCACATCTCAGTTGCTAATATATAAATATACATACCACTTCTTCGAAAACTTGAAGATATTTTTCTCGTGAAACTAAGATTATAAATCAACATAAAAGTAGCAAAAAGACTGAACTTATGAGTACCACTCGCCCCAAACAAACCGGAACAATGGTCTTTATAATAACTGTTAGCAACCAACCATTCGGGCTTTATCAGAAAACCATTTCCTGTACACTGTATCGTCACTATAACTAAATTCGCAATCCAGAAGAAATTTAATAAATAGAAATACGATTTTAAAATCGAACGAAAATCATATTTTGAATTACTGTCTAAAATGATGATGCCAAACAAAACTAAAAGCACCTGTAACCACCATTTAAGATTGTAAGCAAGATATTGGTTACTTGTACCAAGTACAACACTTGCACATCCCAATGCAAATATCGCATAAAAAGAGGCATTGTTAAATATGGCAGCCTCGATCTCATACCAATATTTTGATTTGTTAATCAATAAAAAAATAACAAAGCAAAAAAGCCCGATGAGCCAAAAAGCATTTCTTCCAAAATATCCAGATAAGAGCCCCATTATTAACAGATAAAATACAAATAAAGATTCAAGAAGATAATCTCTCTTTAATGTCAATTTGATTTTTCTTTCCGACTTCAGCTTAAGCAATTTAATCCTCCTGATACATTTCCGACCAACAATTATTGGATCTTAGCTCTCATTTTTACCAAGTATAAAATCCATTCATGCTGCCGGTTTGAGGTTTTAAGACGATTTTATTATTTTGAATACAGCATTTTAAGTAAATAAAACTGTTTAGACTTTAATAACAGGAACTTAACTTTGCTTTTTAAACCCATACCATCTTTTAAAGTTATTTTTTTATATTCATCATAAATTCCCGGCTTACGAATGAATGCAAAATATTCATTTCTCTTATCTCTATATCTCATTTTGTTTTCTGATCTGCAAATATATAAATTGAACGGCAAATCAGTCAACAAATGCAAAAAAAACATTCTATCGGCTGCACAATTCCATTTAAATCTATCTCTCAGATGACGATAATCTATGAATAACTTCTCTACTTCAATATAGATATCACTATTATAACGATGTACTGCCGATGTTTCATGAAGCAGTCTATTATATAAGGATTCATGAAGATAATAAAAAGAAGACACAAATTGAAAATACCATATATTAAACAGAAAATCTTCGTTATAGTGAATATCTTTGTTGAAAATAATATTGTTATCCTGAATTATTTTTCTCTTATATAATTTACAAACAGGTCCTCCCGGACGCTGTTTTTTTCCGTTCCATAAGAATATCGGGAAAAATTGCCAAAATGCATCCTCTCCTTCTCCATAGAGATCATTATCAAGAATATCTCTCCTGTCACGTCTATCTTCTCCGGGTGTGAAATTTGTAAATTCGCACATTGTCAAATCGGTTTGATATTGCGTTTGTAACGTAACAAGCTTTTCGAGATAATTGAGATTCAGATAATCATCGGCATCCAAAAAGGTAATCAGTTCACCCGTTGCTAAATTGATACCATTATTTCTTGCAGTTGAAACTCCGGAGTTGACCTGTGCAAGTTCTCTAATACGTTTATCTTTTTCAGCAAAGCTGCGAATAATCCGCCCCGTATTGTCAGTTGAACCATCATTGATCACAATACATTCCCAATCATGATATGACTGTTCAGACACACTCCGTAGACAACGTTCAATAGTTTGCTCGGCATTATATGCGGGAATTATGATAGAAACATATGGTATCTCTTTTGGAAGAGCGTTATTACCATTAGACATCCGCAATTATCACCGCCTTTTTTGATAGTCATGTACTTCATCTGCACAAGTTATCAATCCCATATCGTCAACATCCAAATTCACAAATTCGGCAATCAGATCATCCTGACGTCACGTTTTGCCGTGAATTTTTCCATAAGCTCGGAGATTTTTAAAGATACATTTCTACTTATTGAGAAGTCATTCTGACCTTTCTCAACGGATTTAACAAACGTCACCAGTTCGTTCCTGATGCCTTCGCCATCCAACTGATAAAAATATCTTTTATTATCCGCAGGATTCTCATACCGTATTTCAAAATAGTCTGTCTTCCACCACGGTGCCGGAACATATGCATAGCCCTTCGTCCCTGAGATAATCAATTCGCTTTCGGACTTCACGCCATTGCCAACTTTTATAGATGCAACGGCGCCCGGATAGTAAAAAGCAACTTTTGAAAAAGCATCGAAGGTTTTTGCCTCATCTATATAACGAGCAGCCAGGTCAACCTGTTCATAATCCGTTCCGAGCAACTGAAATATCGGCAAAAGAGCAGTAGGTCCCCAAGCTGTTATGCTGTTCCAGACCGAATCCAACTCCATATTCTCAAGTTCTGTGCGATCCTTAAGGCTGGTACATACAGCATCCACGGAGATGACATTTCCGATACGTCCACTCTTGATTAGCAGGAGCAAACGGTGGTAAGCAGTAGAGTACGCCGTACGAAGCGCATCTGTCAGAATGAGCCCACGTTCATCCGCAAGGTTGAACAACTCCTTGCACTGTGCCTTTGTCATTGCAATCGGAGATTCACAGAGAACATGTTTTCCGGCAGATACAGCCTTTTTTATAAGTTCATAATGTTTGTTCGGATGCGCATGAACATACACTGCATCGGAGCACTCAGTCAATTCATCAAATGAGGATGTTACAAATCCTATATTTCTCTCAAACAATTCGGGCTTTACGGTACATATCCCGGATAAATTTATTCCATTAACAAATTTAGCTTCCTTGGCTACTTTGATCAGATAATTTGAATCACCGACAAGCCCCAGATTGACCGTATGGCTCTTTTCCCTGATCTCCGAGCTTGACACTCCCTGAGTTCTCGGGAGATATATGACCTCGCAATATTCTTTAAGGTAGTCAAAACGTCCAACCCAATCAGACCCGACAGTGAAAATATCTATATTATATTTGATGATATCATCGATCTTCTGACCTTCATATTCTTCGATGATTATCTCGTCAGCGATCCCGGTGGCACGTACCGCCTCAATTCTTTCGCTGAGTGACTGCTGTACATTGATCTTTCCTCTTGACTTATCAAAATCATCCGCAGTCACTCCAACTATAAGATAGTCGCCAAGTGCCTTTGCCCGTTCAAGCAGGCGGATATGACCGTAATGGAGTAAATCATATGTTCCATATGTAATTACTTTTTTCAACTGTTTTCCTCCGCTGACATGAGATCGGTTTTAATCAGCACTCCGCATCTGAAGACCGGATATCTCATCTCATGTAGAATTTTTTCAGTGTATCTCCTTCGCTGATGCCAAATAACTGAGGGATTGCAGTCTCATTTATGTCTTTCCCAAAACTCCCGTCGGACTCAAAATATTTTTTCCCTGTCATTTTGAAATACCAGTCCAGAATTGTATCAATCGTAGGTGTCTTTACACGCGAGATCAATCCGAGAGCCTTGATAATACAGACACCGAACGGCATGTCTTCCGTATAAAAACGGGATGTAAAGTCCGGCCTATATCCTTTCTCTTCTTTAACCATCGGAAGCATGAGAGGATAAAAGGACGGAATGCTATGGAATTTCTCAGTCAGCTTTTTAGGCGTTGGAGATTCATAATACTCCTGAATCGTCTGGACCTCTGACAAGTCAACAGGAAGCCTGTCACAGATTTCCTTCATCTCGTCACTATATCGGCAAAGTACCTCCGACATTTCATCTGTCCATGTCTGATAATAATATATCTGCTCGGGGAACAACTGCCCCTCCTGATAATTTTTCAGATATACATACGATCCGCTTGTATGCAGCAACGGGTTGCCTGGGAGCAACGTAGCCGCCATATAGTTATTTAATGCCTTGCATTCGATAAGCAGCATATCTTCAAGCAGTACTGCAATTTCTGCAGTTTTGGCATTTGGGATCGCACCAACATATATCGTCTTTTTCTTCGATATCAGCCCTGCAATCTTTCCGCGTTCTCTTGTCCTTGCTACATATGGAACTTTCTGCAATGCAAAAATCGTAATTCCCCTTTTGATCAGATCATTGCAGTAAAATTCAGCCCCGCCATAACCGGGAAAGAATCCCAAATATGCACTAGCCTTAATTAACCCTGCTATTTTCTCTATGGCATTTCTGCGTAAAAAAGCAGGGAGCGTGCATAAGATCACGTCAGCTTCTCTGACAGCTTCTGTCAGATCATCCGTTACACGAAAATATCCGGAACGAAAAGTGATATTCTTCTCATCGTCAAACACATGGATCCTGTCTTCAAACATTTCCGGGTGTGATGCGCACATTGTCACATCATAACCTTTTACCCTGGATATCTCACCGAGAAGACACATGCCTATATTACCGCCGCCCAAAATCGTGACATTCATTTTTTCTACCTCCGGTTTCATATGTTATTGCTTTGATTTATACAAGCTTATATGAAGCATGATATACGACACAATAATGCAGTAACAATACACAACAGGAGATAGACATTCTATTCTATTTAGGGTTACCCCCCCCACAGATTTCTTTTGTGTCAAGGAGCCAATATCGACTTTGCGGGGACAGTTTATCAACAGACATACACTCATCTTCCAATAATCTGTAGATCTGCATCGCCGCGTAAATGTCATGGAGTGACATACCGACATTATAGGAGAGTATCCTCTCATCAGTATGTTCGCGCCCCTTCTTTTCTCCGCGAAGCACCTCAGAAGTTTCAGCGAAGAAACGGAACTTGGAAAAATATTGGAACCCTTGTACCTGCCCGCGATCATCTCCATAAACCTTGTCGAAAAACAGATCGCAATTCTGAAAACCGCGCAGATGCACTGGAATCACGAGACATCCTTCTTTATACCAAGAATCCTCCCCAAGCATCTGATCCGTATATGTAATACATGAGATCACAATATCACTATTCTTGATGATCTCCTCAACAGTATCCACAATCACAAAATCAACATTAGTATATTGAATAAAATGTGTCCGAATTTTCTCTGCATGATCTTTATATCGAAGCAGTTTCAGCCTGAACTCGTGATCCCGATAAATGTCGAGCATTATTTTCAGACATGCGACACCTATATTGCCAAATCCCATAATGCCCACTTCAGCAAAATCCGGATTTGCAAATTGATTTATGGCGTGTACTGTCACCGCTCCCGTTCTCATCGCGGTGATTAAGCTTGCATCCATCAGCGCAAGATTCTCCCCGGTGCTGTAATCATACAGCAAAAGTTGACTGTCAAGCGACGGCACACGCCCCACATACCGATTGACTATCTTCGTTCCCATGACATTTTCCGCCGGTAGAATACTCGGCATTGTATTAAAGTAGGATGTACCGAAATGCAAGCTTGTCTTTGCGGGCATTGTATATTGATGCTTATTCCGCAGCACATGGTCAACCCATGTGACCCAAACATGAGAATCGATGTTTAAATTCATAATTTGTTCGTGCGAAATGATCTTCATTTTCGAGTACCTCTTTTCCTCTTATTTCAGGATCCCACGCTTATGTAAATCGTGCAAAGCATTTATCAGTGTCGTATTATCTTCATGAGTCAGACAACCGATGTGTCCCACGCGGAAAATCGTATGCTTCATGTCTCCGCCGTTCGGACAAATCCAAATACCGTATTCGTCTTTTAGAATTTCAAAAATCCTATATGCATCTGCATGGATAGGATGAATAGGTGTAACTCCGTTTGCGGGAGATTCCGAGACAAATTCAAATGGCAAGTCGCTGATTTTGCGCCGAAAGTCCTCTGCCTGCGCCGCTACACGCGCAACCTCCGCATCGGCGCCACCGGCTTCTTCGATCTCTTTAAGCCGTGTGTTTATCTGCCTTAGAATTCCAACCGCAGGAGTGAACGGTGTCTGACCGCGTTCCATATTCTTTAGTGCATCTGCTAAATTGAAGTACATCGATTTTACTTTTGCATTGACTACACGTTCAACCGCTCTCGGAGCAAGAACGATAATCGATATCCCTGGTGGGCAGGCAAGCACCTTTTGCGAGCCGGTTATCATCACGTCGGCGCTGCAATGCGCCATGTTAAACGGGTCCGCTAAAAAAGACGAAACACAGTCGCAAACATAGAAAATGCCGTTCTTTTTGCAGAATTCGCCGATCATTTCCGAATCGTAAAGCACGCCGGTTGATGTTTCGTCGATGTTCACCAAAAGCCCGGTGAAGGCTTGTCCATTATACTCATAAAGATGTTCTTCTGTAAGCTTCTGACCATGATCCAGTTTAAGCACTTCATGTGGAACGTCATGGATTTCGCATAGCTCAACAAAGCGATGACCGAAGCTTCCGCCATCAATAATAAGCACCTTATCCGATTCCGCGAAGCAATTCATAACAACTGCTTCCATTGAGCCGGTCGAAGAGTTTGTCATGAAAACTGCTTTGGAACCTTCTGGTGCCTTCGCATATTTCAGCATGAGCCTTTCGTTTTCCAACATGACATCAGAGAATTCCGACGTTCTGAAATAAGGTACCTGCTCACCACCTACTGCCCGGATTTCCTCGCTGCACATGACAGGTCCTACTGTAAAATTAAGCATGCTGCGTTCTCCTTTTCCCGTATTTCCCCGGATCGTATGCCAAATATACTCCTAATTCCCGTTTTTCCTTAGGCGGGACCTTCATATAATCACCGTAATATCCACGAAGATATGTATCATAATTTCCCGGCACATATGATTCACGCCCCTCAAAACGCACCATTTTGAAATTGCAAAACTCATTTCTCTTCTGAAGTCCACCAAAGAAATGTTTTCCGTCGGCAGGAACTGTGACCCATATGGAATTATTGTTTTTACATCTGGTATACCAGTAGTCTGTCCAACGCGCCCATTGCTCAAGAGAAGCAAAACTCAGGAAAAATCCTATGATGCATCTGAATTTAAAAGACAGATCATTTGTATATTTTGCAAACTCTTTTCTCCGTTTAAAAATCCGTCTGCAAGCAAGCGCAAATCCGAATCCCATAGCCATGATCCCCTGGCAATAACGCAAGATCATATTATTACAGACGTTTTCAATGGGATAGATATCTATCGATATTCCGCAGTTGTCTAAATCACTCTCCAAGGCTTTCCTGTATTCTGTGTCTTTGAGTCGTATCTTCGGCAGCACCCTTCCAAAATTCTTTTTCTCTTGTGGATGCAGAATCGAATATTTATCAGCATAATCGCGACATATGATTTGATAAAGCTTCTCGAAGTCCGTTCGCGGCATGATCATGTCAATGTCATCATCCCACGGGATAAATCCCTCATGTCTCAGAGCGCCGATTGCACTTCCACCTATCATGGCATATCTCAGACCATTTGATTTGCAGATGACCGTCAAATCATCAAAGATTATAAGCAGAATGCCATGCAACTCTTTCAGATCACTTTCTGTGATACGTTTCCCTTCCATGAGTTTTGCAATTCTTTGTAATCTCACAGTTTACCAATCCTTTTCTAACGCTTTTACGTCAAACGCAGCCTCCGCTTATGACATGTAATTACTCTTCCATGCCTTCATCAACCGTCTCGACAAGTTTCTCCGCATGGACATTGCGATCATGCTCCGCCGGAAGCGTCATATAATCATGATATATACTCCTAAGATAAAAATCCGCATCGGACGGACCCATAAGCTGCATGTCCTCAAATGGATAAAGGATCGGTTCCCTAAACTTATCAAGCGGAAATACAGGTGGAAATCCCTTCGTAGATCCCATATAATCCATTACACACCCCGATTTTTCGACCGGATTTTTTTTCAGCAGCTTATCAATTCTATCTAAACTCTTTTTTGTATCCAATAGCGTAAAGAACTTCCATAAACGCGAAAAGAGTAAGAACTTAATAATTATCCTATGGACCAGCGGCCTTCCAGGGCGTTGCACATTCACCTTGTCAAAACATGAAAGATGGTATACCAAACGCGAGGCTTGCAGTTTCCACTTATGTAGCTTGAATGCTATTTTCCCCGATGGCATGCCATCCAACGGCAATATATCAATCCAAAGCTCTTCCTGTCTTTCTCTGACACTACCCATTCGCTTAATATGATATCTAGTGTCAACAATTCTTGCCCAATAGAAATGATGGTACGAATCATCCCAGTATGTGCGAAGCCTCATATAATCGGGAAGATACTTTTCGCATACTTTCAAAAAAATATCATAGTCATCACGTTCCATACCTATATCAATGTCATCATCCCACGGAATAAATCCTTTATGCCGCACCGCTCCTAAAAGCGTCCCTCCAATCATATAATACCGGATTTTTTCTTTTTTACATATATCAACAAATATAGGCATCATATCCATAATATGACTTTGAATTATTGACAGCTTCTCGTTTTTCACAATAGTCTCAATTCCCATTTCAGTAGTTCCTACCTTTTAAAATCACCTTATCGTCTTTCCAATCATCTTCAAATCCGTCAAAATTCCACGTTTGCGTATATATTACGACCACTTTCGCCGCCGCATCCTCTTTTCATGCGGTCATACCAAGCTCGCCAGAATACCTCTACCAACGCCATGGAACCAGAACGTTATGAAAGATCTGTCACCTTGATGTCCGATGAGTAGCATCTTCTGCGCTAGTGGGCTGCCTTAAACCACAGCGTCCATGGCAATCTCTGCTCGTGCTATATCAATATCACCAGACGCTATTCGGTCAGTGATTTCCAAAAGAAAGATTATACAGCCCCTTCCTCCATAAACACCACCCTCACCGTCTTAAGCAACAATCTTATATCTCTGGATAAGCTCCAATTCACGATATACTCCGTATCTAACTTCACCACATCATCAAAATCACAGACTTGATTTCTTCCGCTGGTCTGCCACACTCCGGTGATACCTGGCCGTACTGACAGCCTTCTCAGGTACCTCATTTCATATGAATCGTACTCCTCTTCCGTCGGCGGCCGTGTCCCCACTAAGCTCATATCGCCCTTCAGCACATTCCAGAACTGCGGTAGCTCGTCAATACTGGTTTTCCGGATAAATGTCCCGATCCCTTTGATGATCCGCGGGTCGTTCTTCATCTTGAACATGGCACCCTTCATCTCGTTATATACCAACAATTCCTTTTTCCGCTCTTCTGCATCCGTATACATACTTCGGAACTTATACATCCGGAACCGTCTTCCATTCTTACCGACACGGATCTGACTAAAAAAAGCCGGCCCAGGATCAGCAAGCTTGATGGCCGGTACTACAAAGATACAGGCAATGCCAGTAATGAAAAGACCAACGCAGCTTCCCATGATATCCATAAGCCTCTTCATCCACATCTCCCACGGTCGAACCATACGGATAGCAGTAGTAATCACTATACCGTCAGCGAACTCCTCCACATAAGTCGGCGCATTCATATGGATGATCTCTCCGATATCCATATGAACGGTCAGTCCTGCCTGGAGAAACTCGTCCATCTGTTCCCGGTCTAGGGCAGAGCCTGGGCGAATCAAAACCTCATCGACCACATGTTTAACCAGATATTCTAGGACCGCATCCACAGTCAAAATGATCGGGATACTAGATGTCTGCCCCACAATATCCCGGATGCCATCCAGTTTATTTATGGCATATGCCGCAGAGGCATCCCCTTTGCTTTCATTCCCCAGCAAATTGGTGTCTCTGCCTCCGGGGGGCGCTGCTACCGCGACCTCACTGCTGGCCTGCACTTCCTCATGTGAGGTTTCATATGCTTTTCCACCAGTCAGATAGATCCCGCAGATCTCGCAGTCCAATACCTTTGCCTGTTTCCACTCGTCCATGACCCGAGCTGCCTGCTCCGGTACAGTTACCAGAAGCACCTGACGTTTCCGGGTCTGGCGGCCTAAGCCAATAGCTTTCAAAATCTGTTTCCAGATACAGCGTTCAACAACGCACAGAATGATTCCCAACGTCCATAAAAGCAGGAATACTTCTCGAGAATAAGAGAACTCCTTCAAAAAAAAAGCCGCTGCTATTAACAGCGCCTCTACAATTGTCACATGCAAAATCGTCTGCCTGCATTCGCATATATAGTCCCGCCGCAGAATGTCGTGATAACTCTCGTGCATCACTCCGACGACGATACTGGCAGTGGCCAGCATGAATGCCAGTGTCTTATAAATATCGCCAAAGCCTCTGAAGGACCAGGCATGGCGGATGCCATAGCTGATGATCAGCGTCAGCTCTAGCATCACCACATCCAGAATCAGGAAATCCAGATGCTTGCTCCAACCCTTCATGCTCTTGATATACATCTCAGGTCACCTCTTATGTAACTTGATTCTTTTATCTGATTTGACTGCCATATCGACAGTCCATCCGGAGTCCCTTTTTCTAAACCGCCACATGGATCTTCCCCGTCTCTTCCACCATTTCCGGCTTCCTGATCCCTTCTCCCCTCGGAATCATCGTCACCGTCTCGCGCACCCGGTAAGTATTCTTCCCCGTCTCGTCCTTCCCGACCTCCAGAACCGTATAATGGTCTGCCATCGGCGGTTCGGTCACAGCTTCGGTTCCTTTATACAGCGCCTTCCCTCCCACATCCACATCTAGCAGAAGCCCCAGAGGGATCACCGTGTCCTCTCCCCACAGCTTCTTATGCGTCTTCGCGAACCGGCTGGAGAACCGGATCTTCTCGATATCATCCAGCAGGTACTCAAGCGGCCCATAGACACGGCAGTAAGCGCTTCCCACCGCCTCCCGCAGAACATAGGACAGATGGACCACATGGTCTTCCCCTGAGATCGCTTCCAGGAACCTGGCGTCCTGCTCCATCAGTGGGAACATGGACAAATACCCGGTAGCGATGAGCCGGGAGATGGCCGGGATCTTATCCAGCCGGCGGAACAGGGACTCCGTTCCCTCGCAGGTGAGGAAAACACAGCCTTTAAAAAGCGGCTCCAGCTCAATCATGCTCCGCTGCTGCCGCCTCAGGTTCCGCTCGTTATAGATTACAAACACTTCCTTATATAAATATGGCGGGACGGTCCGCCGGATCTCCTTCACCAGCGCTTCCTCCCCGCCATACCAGGTCTTCAGTTTATACCAGAGCATCCGTCCTCCTCCTCTCCCACGCTGCCCGGGATTTCATGCCAGCTTCCTGACGCTCCCCGCCGGCACCTCCACGCAGATATCTCTCCCGAACATATGGGTCGATATCCGCACATCATTGCTTTTCACCTGGCTGATCACAGCCACATTTCCCTCAAACGCCCCTTCGATCACCGCTACCCGATCCCCGGGCGCAAGCTCGGCCGAAGGCTTCTTCTGAACCGGCGCCGTATACCTCTCCGGGGTACGGATCGGAGCCTCCACCTTTCCGTAGGCCGTCTCCCTGCGCACGTCGTCGTTCAGAATGATCCCCATCCGCGCTGTCTTCTCCTGTCCCGCGATCTGCAGCCGCACCTGCGCGTACCGCCTGCGGAACTGGTAATCCTGGATCCGGTCCCTGCACTTCTCCAGCGGCCCGGACAGGTATGATACATGGTTTCTTCCGTCGGTCGCTACATAGGTCAGGCGCACGATCCGGTCGGCGTCCATCATCTCCAGAAGGAATTCCGCTTCTCCCTCGTCCATCGGGGCGAATTCGAACGCTCCCGCCGTCAGGACCCTCGACATGGCCGGGACCCTCTTCAGCCACTGGAAGAGGCCGTCGATATTGTCTGAGGACAAAAATATGTATCCGGGAAACAGCCGCAGCACGCGGATCTGGTTCTGCCGGTGCCAGCAGTGCAGCTGCTCGAAATACGGCACAAAGCATTCTCCCACGCATTCCGGCGGCACCATACGGCGGATCATCTCCGTCAGCTGTTCTTCTTTTCCCGTAAAAGTCTGTATCGCGTACCACAGCATGATCAGCGCCGTCCCCTTCTGCATTCTTCCTGTCTTCCGAACCCAAACCGCCATGGAACAGAATGTTCTATATTCATACAGGGGTACCGGCAGATACCTGTTGGGGACAGGCTTCATCGTCCTGTCCGTTATCCTCCAGTGAGGCAGGCTTCGCCATCCTGCCCCATCCTTTCGGAGGGACAGGCTTCGCCGCTCCGTCCCGCTCCCATCGGTCGGCACGGATCGCTGTGGCCGCTATAACCCCTTTCAGCAGAAACATCACCCAAGGCTCACGAGTCGCATCCAGGTTTTTTAATTCGAATGGACTTCCTTACAACCCAAACGGGATTCTGGAAGTATAATAATACTGATATCCGCACAGCCTAGGAGCGTACACACCCATGACCGGCACGGACTGTGTCGTGGAGTAACATACTCTACGACTCTTATAGGAAGCCGTCCCCTTCGTCATGCCCTGAAAGGATCCACACCTATCCCGAAGCTCTCCGGAAGGGCCCACCTGCGCGCCCTGTCCGCGCCCTGTCCGCGCCTATCCGACCGCCATCAGTACCGACAGCTTCTGCATATTCCTCCGTTTCAGTTCCATCGTCGGGTGTACATACCGGTTCAGCGTGATATTCACATTCGCATGCCCAAGGATCTCGCTCAGACTCTTCACATCGAATTCCATCTCGACGCACCGCGTCGCAAAGGTATGGCGCAATGCATGGAAATTCACATGCTCCATCCCCAGCTTCCGCAGGATTCCGTCGAAATGCCGTTCCATCGTCCGCGGCTCCACAAACGTTTCTTTCGTCCCCGTCAGGATATACCCGCTCTGTCCCTTCCGGCAGGCGTACAGGATCCTTATAAGCTCCCGGGGGATCGGGATCCTCCGCACCGAACTGCCGCTCTTGGGCGGCGTGATGACGATCCTCGTCTTCCTGGACGGGTCGTCCTTCGTCTGGATCCGCTGCATCGTCCGATGTACATAGATCGTCTGTTCCGCAAAGGAGATATCCTCCCACCGCAGGGCGCAGACCTCCCCCAGGCGCAGCCCTGCGAACATGCAGACCAGGAGCCCCAGGTTCCGTCCGGTGAGATTCAGGAGGAGATAACGGTACAGCTTCTCCTGCTGCTTCCTGGTCAGGCATTTCATCTCCTTGACTTCCTTCTTCACCGTGATGGAGGAAATACTGAACGTCTCCGCAGCCCCGTGGTCGGAGGCATAACCAAAAATTCGGCGGAGGACGGACATGATATCTGTAACCGTCTTTGCGGAAAGTCCCTTCTGCTTCTTCCCGCCTGACGCCAGCATCCTGCCGCAGAAGGCTTCAATCATATCCCTGTCAAGCGCGCCCCACTGCGTGCCGCCCAGTTCCGGAATAATATAGGAATACAGCAGGTTCCAGTACTTCATATAGGAAGATTCCTTCACCTGGGGCTTCACGCTGTCCAGCCATCGCCTGGCGTACTCCGCCAGAGGCGTCGGATCCCCGCCGGCCGCCATCTGATCCGCCACGCCGGTCCAGGGCGCGAGGAAGACCAGTTCCCCACTTTCCATTCTCTCAGCGATGTACTTCTGTCCGCTTTTCATTTCCAGTGCCAGATAGAGATTTCCTGCATGTTCCAACATTGTAACGACCTCCTTCTTGTTGAATGACTTCTGCTGCTGAGCGACACCTGCTCCGGCCCGGTCTTCTCTACAAAAAATCTTAAGATTTTTTAGGTGCGGGCAATATTGACAAATTTCCCATTCTTTTGTAAAATCTATTGCGTTAAAGGAAATATAGCTTTCAGAGGTTGTCGTAGAGTATGTTACTCCACGACATTTCTTATCTTATAACCCTCCATAAGAGCGTTGCTCCGCGCCAGACCCCCCATCGTCTCCCTCTCCGGCGTCCGTTTCGGCAGACATCGTATATTTATTGTTACAATAATCAGATGGAAAATAAAGGAAATATATTGTCCGAAATAAAAGAAAACGGGGATCGCCCGCTAAGGCAATTCCCGTCTGAATTGTGATGCTTATGCGCATCGGATTTATTTATCATAGAAGATATGCAGAATGGCCGGCACCGCCCTCAGGGCATCAGCCCCGAAACACCCTGACGGATATCGCCGCCATCATCAGTGCTGCAAGTATCAGCGGGATCATCCCGTCGATATAACCTGTCTTTGAGTCCAGGTTATAATATAGGATATAGGCTGCCATACTGATCAGTGCGAACAATACGGTCACCGCCAGAAAGCCGCATGCCGTCCCCAACGGCAACGCCCCTGTCCCATAGAGCATATTGACCTCTGCCAGAGTCAGGGCTGCCCACGCCACGATAAGAATTAATTCCGTTGTCACCGGTCTGTTCATGAACCGCCCGGTAATGATCGCCAGAACCACATACGTGGCTGCCGAAACCGGAAGGATCCACCCGGCCGGGATGATGGTCTGCTGCAGTTGGGCGGTCAGGATACCCCGAACGATCAATATCACCGCCGCTGTTCCGAACACGAACGCCGGCAGCAGCAGCCAGCCGGACCGCATTCCCGTCACCGGCCTTACCGGCTTAAATGCCAGTATCCACCACATTAAGTAAAACGCACTGCAGATGATCAGGGATATATTTCCCATCAGAACCTGTCTGATCACCTTATCCATCCTTAAGCGCCTCCCCATTCTGCTTTTGTCCAATCGATGCTTATTTGATTTTTCTTATATTCTGTCAGGCTACTTTTGTAAAATCAATAACAGATATATCCTGCATCAATTGTTTGGCCGCTTTTACGATCTTTTCCAATTGTTCTGCCACCTTATCTGTATAGAATTTTTCCCCGCACTGTACACATTCTTCACAAGGAACATTTTTAATCACAATTACACAATCCTTGTAATTGACCACATGAGTAGTCGTAGACTGTTTTACGGTATCACATTTGCAAAACATACACATAGTTAACGCCCCTTTCGGGGATGACGTACACGAATCGTCGCCTCCCCCAAAACTTTCCCCTACGACATCTTCACATCCGCGATCCGGATATCCTTCCCGCCGAATACGAAATACAGGTCGTGGACGCCGGAAATTGCTTTCCCAAAACTAGCTTCCGCCTTCGTATATCCCAACTCCCGGACCGTCATCTCCGGGTAAAGGTCCGGCTGCGCGCCGGTATTGGGAATCCGATACTCCGCCGGCTCCGTGTCACAAAAGCAGAGCTTCGCGATCTCTTCGCCGTCCGGAGCGTCCAGGCGGACGAAGACTTCATTCTGTCCGGCCCCGGATTCCGAAGGATCCGTACCGCCAGCGGCATGAAGTGCGTCTGTGACATGGCATGCGTCCGTGGCATGGCGTGCATCCGCGGCATGGCGTGCATCTGCGGAATGGCATACCGCTACGGTCAGCTCGATCCGGCTCAACCCTTCCAGGCAGACCCGCTTGACGGCCGTCCAGGCCCCGGCCTCCTTGCTCATCACCGAGAAATATCCGGCTCCGATGCCGTCCAGGCCGTGCTGGTTCTTCAGCTTCTCCATCGTATTTCGTTTCCCCTGCTCCCGATAGGTCACGCTTTCCGCGGCATAGCTCTTCGCGAACAGATTGAACGCCCGGGCGGGATCCAGGACGGCCAGCGGTTCGCCGGATACGCGAACCTTCTTCTCGATCCGAATATCCCCGCTGGAACGTCCCACCATGACCTGGTAGGTTCCTTCCTCCACGATATATCTGTCCCCGTTCACATCCCATACGGCTGCATCCTGAGGCTTGACCGTAAGCGTCACGAGCCGTTCCTCATCCGGCTCCAGCTCCACTTTCTCAAAAGCGGCCAGCACCTTTTTCGGGGCGTAAGCGCCGTAGGCGGAATCGATATTCCGCAGGTACAGCTGCACGACCTCCGATGTTTTTACGGTTCCGGTATTCTTCACCCGGACGGTCATGGACCAGGGCTTTCCGGTATCCGTCCAGGGCTCGACGTGCAGATCGGAATAAGCGAACTCGCTGTAACCCAGTCCGTAACCCATAGGATATGTAACCTTTGCATCCGTGTACTGATAGGTCAGCTTTTCGCTGATCAGATCCTGACGGCGCAGATCGCAGGTAAGGCGGGGATCCATTTCAAACGGTTTAAAATCTACGGACGGTCCTTCGGGGACAGAATACGCGTCCAGTTTCGGAAGGCCGTTCATATCCGCATACCAGGTCGCCGTCAGCCTTCCCGTCGGCGCGTAATCGCCAAACAGCACCTGGCCCATGGCCAGCCCGTCGTATTGTCCCGCGTAGGGCTGATATACGATAGCAGCCACGTCCGGATTGGCCTCAATCTCCTCCAGAATGACCGGGTAGCTGGCGTTGACCACCACGACGGTCCGGCCCGGGTGCGCGGCCGCAACCGTCCTTACCAGATCGTACTGCCCGCTTCCCAGATACAGGTCGGACCGGTCCATGCCCTCTCCGGCGCTGTGCCTGGTGGCGGCGCCTACGACCACGACCGCGATATCGGCGTTCCCGTTCGCCGCCGTTTCCGCGCCCGCCTCCTTCACGGTTTCAAACCGGAACCTGGCAGCCGTTTTTCTCAGTTCCGCCGCGTGTTCCGGATTTTTCAGAGGCTCTGTAAAGTGAAGGGTATCCCCGTCCGAAACCACCAGCCGGCCCTGCAGATAGTACGCCGCCGGCGACGTCTGCAGAAGGGATTCGCTGTAGCCCTGGATCACCATGCAGAAGCTCCCGTCCTCTTCCTCCTCGATCCGCATCCGGCTGGGCAGCGTGGAGGAAGCGAAGATCGCCGTCAGCGTCGTGTCCTTCGAGATCAGATCCAGCTCCTGATTGACACGCAGCCTGGTGGGGATCAGCGGAGCCATGAAATTCTCCTGGACATTATTGGTGGAAAACCACATGCCGTCCCGGACGCTCCTGAGACTGCAGCCGCCTCCCTGGCCCCAGGAATAGAGTTCAAACACCTCCGCCTGACCCGGATCATCGGTGAACCCAATCCTTCCGTATTCTTCCGAATCCCGGTTCCGGTCCGTCACCGTCAGATAACGGCCGCCGCACCGGATCCTGACCGTCCTTCCGTCCGAATGAAAGACCATGCTTCCGCCGCGTTCCCCGGTGTACATTCCGACGGCTTCCTTTACGGTCATGCCGCAGTGTTCCATCCGCGGAAGGTTCCTGGCCGCGTACACCGTCTTAAATCGGGCATCGGCCACAAAGCCCGCCACCGCGATATTCTCATTTCCCTTTAACGGCAGGATCCCATCGTTCTTCAGAAGCACAATGCTCTCCCTGGCCGCCTCCAGAGCGATCTTCTGATGCTCCGGCGTATGCTCGTCGGCCGTTTCCGCCGCCTGGGCCAGGAACGGATAATCCTCCCGGCGCGCGTTCAGAAATCCGGTGCGCACAAACGCCGCCAGATTGTTCTTCGCCTGCCGGCGAATCTCCTCGGTATCCACCTCATACACGCCCGCCCGGGCGATATTGACCAGCTCCATGACCGCTTCATTTACATTCTCAGGTTCCATCGCATAGCCGCCGCATTCCGCGTGGGCCATGATGGCGGAAGCGGTTCGCTGGTATTCCGGCGCGATATAGGACTTGTCGTAGCCATTGGAGAATACGCCAGTGTCCCCGCTGTAGGTGCCTCTGTCCCAGAACAGGGAGGTTCCGTAAATGTCCGGGGTCGAATACAGACCGTAGGGCGACAGGGACTGCAGGTAAGACACGGCGGGACTTAGGGTATTGGGAACACCGTTGGTCCGTCCGAAGGACATCATAAAGCCGCTGACCGCTCCGCTGGCGACGCCTTTGACCGGCGCCTTGACCTGGTGCTCCATCAGCCCTCTCATGCTGATGTCATTGCTCTGGGCCATGCGGAAGGTCTGACCGCCGTAAGTCGTAAAATGCTTCGTCACCACGCAGCTTCTCTCCCAGAAGCCCTCAGGATTCTCCGGCGCGTCCGTTCCCGCCACGCCCCTGGCCATGGCGTCCACCATCTCCGACGCCAGCATCGGATCTTCCGAGAAGCCCTCGTCAAAACGGCCGCTCAGCGGATTGACGCGCATGTCCTGCATCGCCGTGCAGATCATTGCGGAAAATTTGCCGGAATCCCCGCATGAAAAATCAGTCTGACCGATATACTCCCGTCCCAGGACTTCTCCCGCCCGGTGTACCAGCTCCCGGTTCCAGGACTGGCCCAGACCCATCATACAGGGGAAGTCCGTCTTATATCCCTGTACGCTGTCCGTATCCGGCCCCCAGAGCAGCGTTCCCGGTATTCTGGCGCCTGCATGGGGTCCGGTCTGCAAGGTATAATCATGCCGGTATTCATTGGCCCATAGCACCGCCGCCTCCAGGCCGCCATACTCCAGAAGCGCCTCCAGGTACGCGTCAAAATGCGCCGGAACGCCGTCAAAAAGCGGCATGCCCGCATAGGGATGGTTCTCTCCCGCCGTTGGAAAATGGATCTTCCCGCTCATCATTCTGTTCCTCCTCTGCCTTATGATAGACGAATCCGTTTCATCACGTCATTCCCGCCAAACATGGTCATTGATCACTTCCATCTCCCACAGATGGGACACATGATGCTCCGCGCAGGAAGCGGGCCGGGAATTGCCGGTCATCTGCATGGCCAGACCGGACAAAAGAAGCGCATACATCAGCTTCTCGTAAGCGTCCGCCTCCCCGGCCTTAAGGCCGTCCATGCACTGGCAGACCGCCCCATGGCGTCCTCCTCCATCCGGCAGATCCGCCAGCAGCTGCACGGGCCGTTAAACTGATTTACCGATAGATTCATGTCAATCCTCTCCCGCATTTTTATACCAGAATTATACAACAGAAATCGCTGCCTGTCACCCGGTATCTTTCCCGCAGCTGAGGGTCTTCTAGCCTGCCATACGCCGCATCACTCCCACTCCTCGATCTCAAGGTACTCTTCGCACCCGCGCAGAGCTTCCGGCAGCGGCCCGCTCTCTACAAGGTACAATTCATGCAGCGCCCTTGTACATCCCAGATACACCTTCCGCCGGATGGAAGCATTTCCTTCGTTCGAATAAATGCAGTGAAACAGGATCACCGCGTCAAATTCCAGTCCTTTCGCGAGCAGAAGCGGAAGAATGACCACTCTGCCCTTTAACTCGTCCTCCGGGGATTGGATCAGCTGTACTACTGCGCCATTTTTCTCACGCTCTGACCGCACGGATTGAACCGCAGCAGTCTCATCGCCGTGTCCCCGCAGCCTCTCCCAGACCGCCACAGCCTCCTCCCCGCTATTCGTGATGACCGCAACCGAATGATATTTCTTAAGCCGCTCAATAACCGGCGCGACGCAGGACAATGGATCTCTGCTTATGAGATACCTCGGCTTGCCGGCCATTCTCTGAAAATAGGAGTAGCCTTCCGCAGCGCCGGTCAGCGCGAAAGCCAGCGCGTTGATGTCTCCGGACGAACGATAACATTTGCTGAGCCGGATCCGGACGAGGCCGGGCCCGAATACATGTTCATAAGCGTCATATTCCTGAATCGTCGTCAGCGTATTGACGGTCTGACAGATATCGCCAAGCAGCGTAAAGCTGCTTCTGGGCAGCAGCCGCTTCATGATATGCAGCTGGAGCAGGCTGTAATCCTGGGATTCGTCGATCACCGTGTGGAGGATACCGGAAAATGGAGCCGCCTCCCCCATCAGCGTCTTTACAAACAGCAGGAAAAGCGCGTCCTCGTACCAGAGCACGCCAAGCTTCAGCGACTCATAAAACCGCACCGCCTCTTCCTCTTCTTCCCCCGCCTGGCGCAGATACGCGGTCAGAACAAGCGCCGCCTGTTTCCCCGGATCCAGCCGGTTTAAGCGGATGAACTTCTCCTGCGCCGAATCCAGATACGACTGCAGCAGCCTCTCATAGAGCAGACGGAGTTCCCACGCCGACAGATATTCCTCGTGTTCTCCTTCAATATTTCGGAAGATCTCTTCCTTATTCGTCTCAAAGAATTCCTCGACCGACTGCCTGATCCGGTGTTCCAGCCGGCTGCGGCGGGCCTTAAAATCAAGCGCGCGGTTCGCCTGCCGGTCGTTTTCGCCGTTGTCCTGCGATACCACGATCCTCCCCTTATAGCGGATCTCAGGCACCTGGAACGAAAAAGAAGCAAAATAGTCCGTACAATACTGAATCATATCCGCGGAATACTTGAGGCGAAGGTATTTCAGACGAGCGGAGTCAGGATTCTCCTTCTCCGCGGCCGGCTTCATCTGCCCCGAAGCCCCATTTACCTGCTCCTGTGCTGACCGCTCCTGAACCGGATTCGCCCGCTCTGAATTCGGTTCTGGCTGCTTCGGATCCATGCTCACCCGCATCAGATCGGATCTGCTGTCCAGCCATTTCAGCTGACTATAGTAATCCTCCACTGCCACGTTCTTGTCCATAAACATCTCCAGAATATCCGCAAAAACCATATTCTGCGGCGGCATTTCCCCAAGATCCGGCAGGATCGACGAAATATAGGATCCAAAAATGTGGTTATTGGACAAAACCAGTACATTCTCCGCCTTCACAGTATCTCTTAAATTGTAAAGCACATACGCGACGCGGTGCAGCCCAACACTGGTCTTCCCGCTGCCCGCCAGTCCGTAGATCAGGCAGGAGCATCTCGGATCGCTCCTAATCGCCAGATCCTGCTCCTTCTGGATACTAGCGGCGATGACTTTCAGCTTATGGTCGGAGTGTTCGGAAAGCACTCTGTCCAGAATATCGTCGTCCATAGACGACTCCGTGTCATAAGCCCGCAGAAGCCGCCCCTCCTCGATCCGGTACCGCCGTTTGCCCGTGACGCAGACCTCCTCCCGGTAATCCCGCACCTGATACCACGCCGGTCCGACGCCGAAATGATAGAACATCGCGGAAACTGGCGCCCTCCAGTCCACGACGCAGATTTCATGAGTCTCGTCCTCCGTAAGGCCGTAAGTCCCGATATAGACGGTGTCCTTCTCGCCGGTTTCATTCTCCTCATAATCCAGGCGGCCGAAGTAGGGAGACTTCTCCATTTTCTCAAGACGCCCGATCTTCAGCTCGTTCTGCTCATACTGCTCTTCCGCCGATCTCACATCGGCCTCCTGAACGCTCAGAAAAACCACATCGTCAAAATCGCTGATCTGGTGCCGGTTCTCATCCCACATCTCCTTCCGCTCCTGCAGCACCCGGCCTTTCAGTGGGGTCCTGAGATCACGCAGCCGCGCAAGCTTTCCCCGGATGATACCTTCCACCTTGTTCAGATAGTTTTCTTCCTGCTGAAAATCGCTCTTCTTCATGCTGTTCCTCCCCGGCCGAACCGTATGCCTGA
>CANQME010000024.1 GCA_947624815.1 uncultured Lachnospiraceae bacterium
AAGACAGTATACAGAGCAATTCGCAGACAATCAAGTAGAGCAATAAAAAGTCAACTCAACTTATCAGCAACAATCTTTCTGGCTCAGTTGTTCATCCTTCTGGTTCAATTGCTCATTCTTCTGGTTGATTGTCTCCTGCATCTCATCGATCATGTACTGTACCGTGTTTCGGTCCAATTCCTGCAGTTCCTTTGAATACATCTCCATCACCTTTTCCAAGTTGCGGCACATTTCATACACTTCTTCATACAGGGAGCGAAATTCCGGGCAGGTCTCGATCACCGCCTCGATCCACTCCGGCTCATCCAGGGACAAAAACGCCAGCCACGCGTCCAGTCGGCTCCGGATACCTTTATTCTGAAGGATGTGACGGAAGTTGTCAAGTGAAATAAAGATATAACATACCGCGGAATGCGGCGGGTTTCTACTTCAGCAGACTGATCTTCGGGAAATAGCGGAACAGCACCTTGGCGATCATCTGGTCTTCGTCGATGTAGGTGTACCGCCAGAATCTGGCGTCCAACGAGTAGTTGCGGTTGTCGCCCAGCATCAGGTAGTGATCCTCGGGGACTTCGAAATGCAGCGCCTGCGGGGTCTCCATCTCTTCGGAGAGATACGGTTCCTCCATCGGAGTCTCGGAACCGTTCAGATAGACGCATCCGTCATGGATGTCCACCACGTCGCCGGGTTCGCCGATCACACGCTTTACGTAGTAAATGACCTTATTGCGGCTGTCCTTCCGCCCGCAGGAGGGGCAGACCCCGTCCGGCGTCTTCTGGTATTCGACGCCGCACTCACGACAGGTATATCCGAAGACAAAGATCGCGATATCGCCCCGATGGGGTTCCCCGAAGGTGTAACTGAGCCGGGAGCCGATGACCCGGTCGCCGGTCATGATGGTGGTTTCCATGGAGCCGCTGGGGATCCGGCTGTTGGCGATGATAAACGTATCCAGAATAAACGCGGCGATAGCCGCGATCACCAGGATCTCGATCCAGCTTAAGAGCTCCTGCTTCCAGTTGAACGGTTCTTCCTTCTCTTCGACTTGCTTCCTTTTGTCGGAATGCTCTCTATCTTTCATAAGTCTGCACTGACCTTCTTTCTGCCATTTCCCTATCAGTGTAAATGAGATTCCGCCAATCCGCAAGGGCTTTTTGAAAAAGGTAAGAAAAAATTCATATGTGACGGGACGGAAGTATGGTACAATTTATCTGTACAGCAACGCGGCGGCCGCAGTCCGGCAAAGAGATCAAGGGGAGTCTGGGGAATCTGCAAATGAAGAAGGAAATCGGTTTACATAAAGAGAAAAAGAGGGCGGCACGAAGGCATGGTCGTCTGGCGGCGGCCGGAGTGATCCTGCTGGCGGTCGCCGGGATCCTTCAGCTGGCGGCCCGTAAGACCGCCGGCTTCGGAGAGTGGTACGCGGTTCATGTATATCACTGGATTGTGGAGATATATGGAAGAATATGCGGCATTTTTCCGGTATCAGTGGTGGAAATACTCCTATATATCGGCATAATATGGCTGATTCTGTATACCGCGTCCCATATTCGGCGTGCGGCCGTCCACGAGGGAACGGCTGCGTCGGAAGCGGGAGCATGGTTTTCGACGGTCTGTTTCCTTCTGGGGCTTCTGGCGTTCCTCTACACGGCGTGCTGCGGCGTCAATTACTACCGGAGGCCATTTTCCTCCTATCTGGAACTGGAGGTGCGGGAGTCCCCGGTGGAGGAACTGATTGCGCTCTGTGAATTTCTCACGGAGAAGGTGAACGAAACGGTGGATTCCACGCCGTACAGCCAGGCGTGGAATGCGGAAGGCAGAAGGGCCATGGCCGGCCTGGCCGAAACCTGCCCTCAGCTGTCCGGCTATTATCCCCGGCCCAAGCCGCTTCTGATTCCCTGGATCCTCTCGGTCCAGCAGCTGTCGGGAATCTATTCTCCGTTTACCGTGGAGGCCAATTATAACCGGGCAATGACGGATTATAACATTCCTCATACGATCTGCCACGAGCTTTCCCACCTGCGGGGCTTCATGCGCGAGGATGAGGCCAATTTCATCGGCTATCTGGCCTGCATCGGTTCGGCGGATCCGTCCTTCCGCTACAGCGGGTATCTGACCGGCTGGGTCTACGCCGGCAATGCCCTTGCCGCGCAGGACTTAGAGACGTATTCGGAGCTTTATACGCGGCTGAATGAGCAGACCCGTGCGGATCTGGCGGACAACAACGCGTTCTGGAACCGGTATGAGGGTAAGGCCGCAGAGGTGGCCAACCAGATGAACGACACGTATCTGAAGATCAACAGCCAGCCTGATGGCGTCAGGAGCTACGGGCGGATGGTGGATCTGATGCTGGCGTACTACCGGGAGCAGGAAAGGGAGTAGCTGTGTATTTAATATTTGTATTTATCAGAAAATAATGGTAAACTATGTAATAAGAACCAATCCGAAACCGATCAACCGGAATTCCGAAAAGGAGGTACCGCTCCATGACCGATATTCTCTATTCTCTGATGGACTGGGCTGCGATAGAAGAGCTGGTTTATTCCGAGGCCAGCGACCCGCACCGCCTTCTGGGGCCTCATGTCGTGCCTCAGGGCGTTCTGATTCAGGCGTTTATACCGACCGCCGTGTCGGTTGCGGTTCATACGGCCGGGGGAAAGGAGCCCGCCGGACCGGAAGATGCGGCGGATGCGCCGCTTTCCGCCGGAGAACGGGAGCCGGTCTGGCCGATGGAGCTGGCCGACGAGGCAGGGTTCTTCGCGGCGCTTCTGCCGGGAGAGACGATTCCGGAATACACGCTGGAGGTGACCTACGACAACGGCTCCGTCCAGACGATCCATGATCCCTATGCCTACGGCCCGCAGCTGTCGGAAGCGGATCTGAAGAAATTCGATGCGGGCGTTCTTTACAATGTCTACGAGAAGCTGGGCGCCCATCCGATGGAGATCGGCGGCGTGGCCGGCACGTATTTCGCCGTGTGGGCGCCGTGCGCCATGCGCGTCAGCGTGGTCGGTGATTTCAATCTGTGGGACGGCCGCCGTCATCAGATGAGACGGCTGGGCGGCTACGGCGTGTTTGAAATCTTTCTCCCCGGCGTCGGACCGGGTACGATTTACAAATATGAAGTGAAGGCGGCGGGCGGCGCCGCGATGCTGAAGGCGGATCCCTATGGGACGTACGCGGAGGTACGGCCCCACGATGCGTCGGTCGTCTGGGATGTATCCCATTATGCGTGGCATGACCAGGAATGGATGGCCCGCCGGGCGGCCGGCCGCGGGGAAGAAAAACAGGCGCCGATGTCGGTCTACGAGGTACACCTGGGCTCGTGGATGCGCAGAGAGCCTGAGGCAGCCGAGAAGACAGCGGCGGAGCCGGCATTATCCGCAGCCGATGCGGCCGTGTCTTCTGCGGTTGCGGAGCCGCGCAAGGTGGATGAAGGCGCGGCTGCAGGTTTCTTAAATTACCGGGAGCTGGCGGTGAAGCTGGCCGTTTACGTGAAGGAGATGGGCTACACCCATGTGGAGCTGATGCCGGTGATGGAGCACCCGCTGGACGCGTCCCTCGGCTATCAGACCACCGGATATTACGCGCCTACCAGCCGTCACGGTTCGCCGGATGATTTTCAGTATTTTATGGATTATATGCACGGCCAGGGGGTCGGCGTGATCCTGGACTGGACGCCGGCCCAGTTCCCGCGGAATCTCGCAGGGCTGGCCTGTTTCGACGGAAGCTGCGTCTACGAGCATAAGGATCCGCGGCAGGGGACCCATCCCCAGTGGGGCACGCTGATCTTCAATTACGGACGGCCGCAGGTGGCCAATTTCCTGATCGCGAACGCCCTGTACTGGGCAGAGGTATATCATGCCGACGGCATCCGGGCGGATTCGGTGGCGGCCATGCTTTATCTGGATTACGGCAAGGCTCCCGGCCAGTGGATCCCGAATCTCTACGGCGGCAATGAGAACCTGGACGCGGTGGATTTCCTGAAGCGTCTTACGGCCTGCTTCCATAAGAGGGAAGACGGAGCGCTTTTGATCGCCGAGGAATCGACGGCCTGGCCGCAGGTGACAGGTACGGAAGACAGCGCTTTGGGATTTGATTACAAATGGAACAGCGGCTGGCTGGGAGGTCTTCTGACCTATATGCGGTACGATCCCTATTTCCGGAGCCAGCGGTACGGAGAGCTGACCTTCAGTATGCTGTATGCCTACAGCGAGGAGTTCATCCTGGCGTTCCCCCACCACGAGATGGGACGCGGACGGGGCTCCATGGCGTCCAAGATGCCGGGCGATACACTGGCAGTGAAGCTGGCGCACCTGCGGGCGGCTTACGGCTACTGGATAACCCATCCCGGGAAGAAGCTTCTGTTCATGGGCCAGGATATGGGTATGACGGAGGAATGGGATGAGAATGCGGTCCTGCCCTGGAGTTCATTCGCGGAAGCAGGAGCGGTGGCGGCCGCGGGTACGGATGCAGGCATGGCGGCGGCCGCGGAAGCGGAAGCAGCAGCAGTGCCGGCTGCGGAAGCAGGAGCGGAGACAGCAGTGGACACGGAAGCAGGAGCGGTGCCGGCAGCGGATATGGAAGCTGGCGCAGTACCTGCCGCAGATATTGAGAGCGTGGCGGATGCGCCGAAGGAGGATGTGCCTGCGTTGCAGCGGCAGTTCAGGGACTATGTGAAGGAGCTGCTGCATTTCTACCGTGCGCATCCGGCGCTTTCCGCGCTGGACGGTCAGCCGGAGGGCTTCGAGTGGATCGACTGCCTGAGCAGCGAGGAGAATATCCTGGTGTACCTGCGCCGGTCCGCGGCACCGGAGGAAACGCTTCTCGTGGTCTGCAATTTCGTGCCGGTGGCGTACGCAAAGCGCCGGATCGGCGTCCCCTTCCACGGGAAGTATAAGGAAATATTTAACAGCGACGCCGGGAAATACGGCGGAAGCGGCATGACCAATCCGCGGGCGGTCCTAAGCCGCGCGGTGGAGTGCGACGGCCGGGAGGAATCCATTACGATCCACCTGGCTCCGCTGGGCGTTCAGATCTTCAACTGCATCCGGAACGCCGGATAGGAGATATGGGAAATGACTGAGAATCAGGAAGGGATCGTGGAGAATCCCATAGAAGAGAGCGAAGCGGGAGCGCAGACGGAAACAACGGGATCTGCCGGTTCGGAAGAGACGGCGGGAGGCGCGGACGCGGCCGGATCCGGGGGACCGGCGGAATCGGCGGGCGGTCCGAGCTTTTCCGGGACGGTTACCGGAGAGGCGTCGGAGAACGGTCCGGGTGCGGAGCATACCGGAGAGACCGGACAGGACCGGGAGAACGAATCGCATACCGGAGGATCGCAGAGTGTATCGGGACCTCTGGGGTATGTTTCGGAGGAAGAAACCGGCGAGGGAGAGTCTGCCGGGGCAGAATTCGGGGAAGACGAATCCGGCCAGGCGGCGGGGGAAAGCTATATCATCGGCGAGGACGGCGAGACGCAGGTTGTCTTCGATGCGGAACCGGAGACGGAATACATTGTCAGCACACCGGCCAGCGCCGGCAGCGAGAATAAGAAAACGAATACATTTTCCAAAACCTATTCGGCGGCGGCAGGAGCGATCACGAAGACGGCTCAGAGCGCGGCCAAAAGCGCGGCGCCGGCGCTGAAAACGATAGGCTTCAATATCGTGAATGCGATCCTGATCGCGTTCATCGGCGTTCAGATCGCCAGGTTTGTTAGGAAGATGCTGAATAAGACGTTTGAGAAGATCCATATGGACGCGTCTTTAAGATCCTTCCTTACTTCCGTGATCTACGCCCTGATCATCGGCGTGGCCGGGTTCATGGCGCTGGAGCGGGTCGGGGTGAGCTCCGCGTCAATCATAGCGATCCTGGGCTCCGCGGGTCTGGCGGTCAGCCTTTCGCTGCAGGATTTCCTGGGGAATTTTGCAGGCGGCGTGATCATTCTGTGCCTGAAGCCGTTCCGGCCGGGAGATTATATCGTCTGCGGAACGGCGGAGGGAACGGTTTTATCCACCAGCCTGTTCTATACGACGCTGAATACGGTGGATAACCGTCAGATGATCCTTCCCAACGGTGCATTGTCCAACGCCAATATCATCAATGTGACCGCGGAGCCGAGAAGGCGTCTGGAGATCCGGGTGGATATCTCGTATGACTCTGATATCCGCACGGCCAAGGAGATCATGAGGCGGCTTTTCGACGAGTATCCGGATATCATTCACGAGGAAGAGGTCGTGGTGTTCGTGGACAGTCTCGGCGAGAGCGGCATCACGCTGGTGGCCAGGGGCTGGATCGCCCGGGAGAAATACTGGGCGGCCAAATGGCAGCTCACGGAGGATCTGAAGTACGCGTACGACGAGGCCGGAATCGTGATTCCCTACAGGCAGGTGGTCGTACATATGGGGGAGACGGGAACCGGCGGGGATCCCGATTCGAAGAAGAAGTAAGAGTGGAATGGAGAACCCGGAGGGCGGTCTGGGCCGACGGGTTCTTTTTCTGTACGGCGAGACAGCGGAAATTATCAGACTAGCGCGAATAGTACAACTTTAATAATGTGGTTGACTGGGACAGACGGATCCCGTATACTAAAGCTACGATCTTGGCAGAGGATTCACCGAAGCCGGATTCTGGAATTTCTATAATTCCTGATTGGTATTTCACCATGGATTCACAGCGTATTGCCGGAAGACAGTGCGAAAAGCGAAGGGGGTGGTGTCTTTATTGTCTGTTGTTGACTGACGGGAGGAAAATGCCCGGCGTTGCGGCCGCGGCAGGTGTATTTCGCGCGCCCTTTTTCAGGGCGGAGAGAACGGAAAGGAAGGATTTATGGGAAAAAATGTGAGAAAAGCGGCGGTTCTTGGGATCGCCGTCGTAGGGATCGCGCTGGGGATCTGCTTTATGGCTTACGGGACGGAGGGGACCGGGGAGCCGGTATATCCGCAGGTGGATATGGCAGAACCAGGGCTGACAGTGGCAGAGGAGCCGGCAACGATTCAGGATGGCATGGCCGGGGATACGGGAAAGCCGCGGGGAGCTGCGGTCGTGGAGCCGGCGCTGCCGCAGTGGCTCCGGGAGAAGGTGAAGGAGCAGGAAGCGGCGGTTACGGGCGAGGATCCGCAGCAGATCCCGGACAGCCGGTTCCTGGTGGAGAACCGGGCGGAGAATGATATGCGCGTGCTGTCCGCCGCCGGTCAGTGCATGACGGGAGACGGCGGCGACAGGGTGTTCTACGTGATCGGGAGGAACTACGTACCGGAAGGAAGCGCATTGCTGGTGATGTTCGGCCGGAGGCTGGAGTATTCCTGCACGCGGGAGGAAACATTTTCACGGAACGGGGACAGGTACTGCGTCGTCCGGTTCGCGGTGAAGGAAGCGGCTGGCGGAGCCGGGGGCGGATCAGACGCGGACGGCTTTGTATGGACCGATGAGACGGTGCCGGCTCTGCGGCACTGGAATGTGGGAGACGTGGTGGTGCGGACGCTGGACGGCGTCGGATACCGGTTCCGCTGTATCGACCGGAATTACGGAGAAGGAAGAGCCGGCGATAACGGCGGCCTGGCCCTGTTCCTGTGCGAGTCCGTGATCCCGGCCGACAGCGGGTCGCGGTATGCCTATGAACGGCTTGCGGACGGAAGCCACGGTTATGTCTATTATCCAGGGCCAGTGGTGAATTTCGGGGAGAGCTCCGAGTATGCGGATTCCGGGATCCGCGCATGGCTGTCCGGCCAGGAGGCGGATCCGGAACGGTTCCCGGCGGTAAACGTGGGGGTCGAGACCAGCTGCACGGGCCGGACCGCGCCGGGAAGCTTCAGCAGCTGCTCGCCTTCGCAGCTGCGGTTTTCCAGACTGGGAAGCCAGCTCCTGACAGACAGGTATTTCATCCTGTCCGTGGAGGAAGCGCTGAAATACAGGGATTTCCTCTGGAATGTGGACGGCTGCGGCGAGGAGGAAACCGCGGCGAATGCGGGAACCTTCAGCGCCGGCTTCTGGCTCAGGACGCCCATGGGCAATGAAAGCGGAGAGGACACAGGGTGCGTCTATGTAGTCGATCTGGTAAACGGAAATATTCATCCGCAGGCGGTAAAGCCGGAAGCGGAGGGAGCAACGGATGAGGAGACGGCGGTGACCAGTCCCATCGGGGTGCGTCCTGCTTTCGTACTCAGGCAGAAGGACTGAGCCGCGACAGGCGGCGTCCGGACTTAAGGAAGGGAATGGAGGTTATCTATTATGAGGAGAAGAAGGAATTGGGGAGCGGTATGCATACTGACGGCGGCCGTTCTGCTGCAGGCAGTATCCATGCCGTCGAACGCAGCGGCGATGACAGGGGCAGTCGAAGGGGCGCCGGTGATGCCGGCGCAGGAGCAGACAGTGGAAGTTGCCACGCCTTCGAAAGCGGCGCGGATATCGGAGCTTCCGGATATCTGGGAGAACTGGAACGGGGACGCGGATTTTACGGGAGACGGAACGAAGGAGAAACCGTATCAGATCCGCTCGCTGGCCGGTCTGATGGGGCTGTCCCGGGCGGTGGCGGAGGGCGAATCCTTCGCCGGGGAATATTTTGAACTGACACAGGACATCAATCTGGGGAATCTGGATCTCAACGGCGGCAGCTGGAATCCCATCGGATGGTACCAAAGCGCGGAGGAAATGACCGGAGAGGTCCGAAATCCGTTCAGCGGACATTTTAACGGACGCGGACATACGATCCGGAACCTGCGGATCGTCTCCGGGAAGATGCCGCTGGATTATGTGGGTCTGTTCGGCGTGATCGACGGCGGAAGCGTGACGGACCTGAAGGTTCTGGCTCGCGACGTCGGGGGCACGGATCATGCGGCGGTTCTGGCGGGCGAGATCCGCGGCGGGGCGGTGATCCGGAATGTGACCGTATCCGGATATGTAACCGCGGAAAACGGGCAGATTGGCCACGCGGGCGGAATTACGGCGGTGGCGGACGGCTCCGGAGGCCGGGTGACCATCGAAAACTGTTCGGCCGTCAATATCTCCGTCACCTCGGATCAGACGGAGGGCTGCGTAGGCGGCATCGCCGGCATGGCGGACGGCGCGGACCTGGTGGACAGCGTTGTGGAAACGGGCAGCGTCAATTCCGGGCATCTGAAGGGGCCCGGCTATGTGGGAGGCGTCGCCGGACGGATGGAAGACGCAAGGATCTACAATTCTTACGTAAATGGTCTGGTCGGCGGCCACAGAAGCCGCGCGGTCGGAGGAATCGTGGGCGAGTACGTCAGCGGCGACCTGATCCTGGCCAGATTCGCGGGAGAGACGGCGTCCACCGGCATGGGAGCCGCCACCCGGGAAGGAACCTTTGTGGGAACCAGGGACATAAGCCATCCGTTCAGCTACGGCTCCTCTCCGGGAGACAACCTGGCCTATCTGTATGCGGATACCGCGGCGGAGGCGAAGCAGGCGGTGGGCTCCGGGATCGCGGAGGACAATATGTTCCCGTATTCCGCCCATGTGGGGTACTGGATGGATAACCAGCGAAGCGTATGCCTGCTGTCCGGCAACACGGAGAAGAATACGGGAGAGTATTTCTATCAGGAACTGGAAGCCGGCGTGAAAATGATTGTCACGGAAAAGCTGCAGAATGAATTCACGGCCCAGGAGTCGACGAAAGGGGTGGAATTCCGCCTGGATCATTTCGCTCCGGGGCAGCAGGGCCAGCCGGTGAAGGGATATCTTTTGTCGGTGCCGCGGATCGATACGAAGAACGCGGGCGGAACCTACGATACAGACGTGGCGTCCTTTACGGCCATGCCGGAGGGAAATTTGTCCTATTACCGGCCGATCGACAAGAATCATCCCGCTGCGGTGGCGGCAGGAGTAACGGTATCCGTGACGACCTCGCCGAACAACCGGGACGGGAGCCGGTATCAGATGGCAGCGGATGCGTCGGAGCGGGGCGGGGTGAAGCCTCCGGTCTATATTAACCAGATGGGACGGCAGGTTCCCATGACGTATGTGACCGGCGGCACCTATGTGTTTACGATGCCCGCACGCGATACACAGATCAATGTGGAATACGTGAAGGTGACGACCGAACTTGCCATGACGCCTGCCGCAGCGGAGATTACCGTGACCCAGACCCGTACCGGCGACCGGAAAGCGCCGGATACGGTAACGGAGGTCCACGACGCAGGAGGGAATCTGATCGCCAGATATATCGACGGTACGCCGGATCCTTCCGTAGAGGTACAGCCGGTCCGGATCCGGAGCGAGCACAATGCGGACGGAGGCACGGCCGACCGGTCGGTCCTGTGGTCGGTGGACGACGGGGATCTGATCAGCCTGATGACCGACGGCGGCTATACGGAGCGGGACGCGCAGATCATGCCGAATATGAACAGCGCGTTTATACGCGGGACGCTTGAGAAGCAGGTGAAGGCCCAGGCGGACGGCGGATATCTGGAAGCGATCATGCCGGCGGTCTATGAAAAGCACGCCGTCGTGACGGCGTCGTCCAATCCGGACACATCGGCCGACCGGGTGCCGGTGTACGGGAACTGCAAGGTAACGGTGCGGTTTCGGATCCTGGATCTCACGACCCGGAGAGTGGAGGGACTGCAGCTGAACAAGAGCGACCTTGTGCTGACCGTGACCAGGACGCTCACGGGCCGGCGTACGGCGCCTGCGGAGACGATTACCTGCTCGGAGCCGGTGATTCTGGCGGCGGGACTCTATCCGGAGAGACCGTTCTATAAGAATGTGAGCTGGAGCGACCATGACGGCGGTGCGGCGGTCGTACTGACTCCGCAGGGGGCCAATGCGTCCCAGTGCGCCGTAGCGGTGCGCTTCGACCCGGAAGGAAAGGCGAATCCGGCGTGGATCCAGAACGTGATCAATGAGGACAACCAGAAGAAGAAAGAGGATCCGTATGCCCGCCTGGAGGGACATGCGGAGTACACGGAAACGGTAACGGCGGTATCGGAGGACCAGACCCATGGAGTGGTTTCCGCCCGGTGCCGGGTGACGCTGCGGTTCGAGACGGTGGATAAGACGGGCGGTTACGGCGGCTTTGGGAGCGGCGGTCACAGCGGTTTCGGAGGCAGTCATGGCGGCTCCGGTTATGGAGGCCACGGTGGCTATGGCGGTTCTGGCGGCGGCTCCGGTTCCGGCGGTCACAGTGGATTCGGCGGCTCCGGCGGCCCGGGTTCCGGCGAGAACGGACAAAACAGCGGTTCAAAAACACGGATTCCGGGAGCTTTGGTTCCCGGCGCGCCCGGCGCCGTACCGTCCGGGCCCCTTGGCGAAGGGGGACCGTCTGCCATAACGGGAATCTGGCGGCAGGCGGCGGACGGCAGATGGATGTTCGAGGCGGGGCAGCAGGTCGTCGCCGGCCGCTGGGCCTATCTGTCCAACCCTTACGCGGATACGTCCGGGGGACAGCCGGCCGCAGACTGGTTCTATTTCGACGGGGACGGCTACATGGCCGTCGGATGGAGATGGATCGCGGACGGAAGCGGAACGGAACGCTGCTACTATTTCAATGAACAGCCGGACGGAACCAGGGGGGCCATGCTCCACGGAGTGACCACGCCCGACGGATGGCAGGTGGACCATAGCGGCGCCTGGACCGTGGACGGCAGCGTGCAGACCAGACAGCCGGTACAGAGGCAGGATTAGGATTAGGATTAGGATTCGGGCCGTCTGCGTAGACAGACGGCCCTGCAGGAGGTATGAGGATGAGAAAGAAATGGATCCGGGAAAGACAAAAACAGGTGCAGGCGGGGATTCTGGCGATCCTCTGCTTCTGCATGGCCGTACTGCCCCTGTTTGACATGACGTCCGTCGTAGGCCGCGCGGCCACATTCAGCGGCCCGAATATCTGGAGCGGCGGTTCGGAGATGCTGTTCGGCCACAAAAGGAACTATCTGTACCGCTGGTCGGACGGTTACCAGATGACATTCTGCATCTCGCCGGGAAAGCATATGGGAGTCAGCGTGGTATCCGAGGCGATCCGGACTACGGTAGACGATATGGGGATCCCGTATATTAAGAGTCCGGGCGATTATGAGCTGCTGGCGGACGTCTGCTTCTGGTATGACCATCACGGCGCCGACCGGGCGGATAACGCCACCTATGCGGCGGCGCAGACGGCGATCTGGGCCATCATGAACGACGGATGGGAAAGCGCCGGGGCGCTGGAGGCAATCGTGGACCGCCATGTGCCGGGAACGCTTGCCCGCTGGCACGAGCTTCAGGCTTATGTGGAACGTACCGGCGGCCCGGGCGCGGAGATCCCTGCGTGGCTTAAGACGTCCAGAAGAGACGCGCGGAAGGAGCCTCACGCGATGCGCCAGAAGGACGGGGTCTGGAAGCGGGAGTTTGATATTTCGTCCGTTCCCCAGCTGGCTCCCTGTGAATGGCAGTTCGAAGGAGACGCCGCAGGCTGGTCCGTTCAGACGTCGGGAGGGAAGCTGGTCTTTACCTGCACGGACGGCCAGGTTTCGGAGATGATCGTATCCACTCCCGTTCCCGACAGCCTTGCCCAGTGGGAGCATAATACGGAGACGCTGAACATCTATCTGCCGAAGGGGAGTACTTCAATCCTGCAGGCCATGATAAGCGCCGGTCTTCCCACGTCCAGATTCTACCTCTGCCTGACCGGCGGGGAGGCCGCCCCGGAAGAGGAGAATGAGGTGGAGCTTACGATCTACCGGCATCAGGAGACATTTTCGTCCCATTACCAGGTGGGTCTGGAAAAGCTATGCGCGGAGACCGGACAGCCGCTGGCCGGCGCACGGTTTCAGGTTCTTGAGGCGTTTGACGCGGCCCAGACGGGAGGGCTTCTGGATCCCGGAAGCATGACGCCAAGACCGGCGGTCTGGAGGGATTTTAAGATCTGCGGCGACGAGGCGACGGATGAAGAAGGACATTTTATTCATGGCGACCGGAAGAGCTATGAATACGAGAAGACCTATTGCAGCGGCCATCCGAAACCCGGAGCCTCGGAAGAGGAGGAAATACCCGAAGAACGGAAAGCGGGAGCTGCGGAAGATAAGGAAATGTCTGAAGAACGGAAAGCGGGAGCTGCGGACATTGAGGATGACGCAGAGGCGGCCGCGGAGCAGCAGAAGAGAGCGGAACGGCAATGGGAGGCGCTGGTGGAGCAGTGCGCCGCCTACAATGAAGGGAATCATTTCCATAACGTGACGCCGGGAGCGGCGCTGGAGGAAATGCTTGCGGACCGGGACGCGTCGTATGAGCAGTTCATCGGTCTGGAATACAGGTATGCCTTCCGGGAGACGCAGGCCAGATACGGGTATGTCCGGCACGGGCAGCACCGGGACGACCGCTCGATCCCCATCTTGCGGGTCTCGTCGCTGGAGGCGGGAGGAAGCGTGTATGAGGACGGGAGATCGGAGGAGGCTGTGGTCAATGAAGACATTGGACAGAGGACGTACCGGCCGGCAGCGGAGACGAAAAGAGAGCCGTACCGGCCGGCAGGAACGGTTCGGCAGGCCGCAAAACCGGGTGGAGGCCGGGATTGGGGGTGGAAGAACAGGATCCGGAAGGAGGCGGGGAGCGGTGAGCGGAAAAAGGACCGGACGCCGTCCGGAAAGCCGGCGGAATCGGATTGGCCGTTCAAAACAGCCACGCCTGCGAACGCCGAAGAGGCGGCGGAACCCGGTTGGGACGCGCTTGCCGCGGCGACGCCGTCTGACGCGGAACGGTCCGGAAAGCTTCGGTATCTGTTTCTCGGAAGAACAGGGAAGGGGCCGGCAGGAGATCCGGAGGAGGAGGATATCCTGGGAGAACCGGCGCTTCCGGAACCGGTGGAGGACGATGTCGAATGGGTGACGCCGAGGCCCTATGACACGGAACCGCAGTATCCGGCGGCGGTAACGGATCACCGGACGGAAGGAGAGCTTCATATCAATAAGAGGGATATGGAGCTGTCGGACGGAGAGGGGAACGGTTATGACAGCTATGGAGATACCCAGGGAGACGCGACGCTGGAAGGGGCGGTCTATGGCCTTTACGCGGCGGAAGATATCATTCATCCGGACGGGAAGACCGGCGTGGTCTACCGGGCCGGGGAGCTGACGGCGGTGGCGGCTACGGATAAGAATGGGGACGCGTCCTTCATGGCGTATACGGAGGAAGGAGCCCTTATGGATGGGGCTTTCGGGCAGTCCCGAAGCGGGCGGCAGCCGGACTCCTGGATCGGCCGGCCGCTGATCGCCGGGCGTTATCTTGTGAAGGAGATCGCCAGATCGGAGGGATACGAACTGACAGTGGATCCGGCGGCCGTGAAGAAGGCGAAAGCGGCCGGCCGCGCCGACGTGACCTCGGCCATGAGCCATCCGATCGATATGCATGACGGCTCCTGGCTGGAGTTTGAGGTGACCTGCAGGGATACGTCGGAGGGCTTCGACATTCTGGTCAGCGGGTTTCCGGAAGGGTCTGCCTTCTTCCGGTCGGGGATGGAAGAGACATCCGCCGAGGAAGAGGTCGTGACGGGAGTCCGGATGGTTCCCACCGGGGAATACGAGCGTGCCAAAGGCGGCGAATACCGGCTGGATGCGACCGGAAGCCGGATTCCGAAGCGCGACGGAGATGGCAGCATTCTTTATGATGAAGAAAGCCCAGTGATGAGGACATATTTTGCAGTGAGAAGGTCCTCGTATTATCCGGGCGGCGAATATGAGATCACGGTGGATCCTAAGAAGTGGAGGGATACCGGAGCGGCAGACGGAACCTATATCCGGGAAGAGGTAAACGCCATCCTGGAGCAGCTGGGGTATGTGAAGGCGGATCCGGACAGCGCCCCGTGGACGGTGCTGCAGCTTGGCGGGAAAACGAATCAGAGCCTGGCGCGGGAGATCCTGGAATGGTACGGCTCCGCGTCCTTCTGGAGCTGCGCCATCATCGACCGGGTCTGGGAGGAAGACGGAGTCTGGAAAGCCCTGGCGTTCCATGATTATCCGGGAGGCAGCGCGGTCTATGAGGCGGCGTCGGATACGGTGTATGTACGGGTACCGGTGCGGGTCGGAGGCGGCAAGAGGCATATGTACGTGCCGTTTCCTTCCGGCGCCTGTGTGATCAGAAACGGCTATGTGACGCTGGCCTCCGTGAAGCAGAAGGATGGTGAGATCCCCTTCGGAGCGGTGATGGAGGACTATCTGGAACCGGAATATGCGCCGCTTTATGAGCGGTACGCAAAAGGAGACTACCTTCTGGACGGCAGAGGGGAGCCGATCCCCATATACAGGGAGGAATATATCCTGGAAACCAGGACCAATACGACGAGCGACTACGCGCTTACGCCTCTGGACGCGGTCTATGACGCGGCCGCCGGAAGCTATCGGATCCATGTCGATAATACCGTTGACTGGAGTCGGAGAGAGGAACCGCTCGTGATGACGTTCCGTGCTTCTGCGCCGGAAAAGACGCGGATCCATGAGGGCAGGCAGATGTTTTACAGCGATTATCTGACGGATATTGCAGGCGCCGGAGCCAGCGCGTTCGCGTGCGTCCGGGGAGACGAACCGGCGGGGGCGGCAAAGCTGGTCTATCCGGGGCAGATCTCGCCTGTACAGGACGGTACGGGGGTTTTCGGAGCCGGAAGCAGGCGGGAGCCCTTAAGAATGGGAGAGAGGATCATTACCCAGAGGGTGAAGGTGATCAAGACGGTCACAGCGCCGGACGGGACGCCGGCGCGGGAACAGCTGCCGAACTTCCGGTTTAAGGCGTATCTGAAGAGCAATCTGGAGCGGCTTTACAGGGATGAGAACGGCGCGGTCGTATGGCTTGACCGCCGCGGACGCGCGGTCGATATTGCGGAGAAGAAGCGGACGTATCCGGCGAAGGTTCCCGGGATCTTCACGAAGGTACCCAGACAGACAGCGCCGCTTTATAAGCAGAACCGGGACGCGGTGATTGCCGGCGAGGTGTTATACCGGGACGGGGAGGATAAGCCCCGGGACGGCTATACGGCGGTACTTGAAACGGTCGAGAAGACGCTGGCGGACGGGACCGGCTTCCGGAAGATGCGGGTATATAATTATGATAAGTTTTTCGACGCAATGACGGTGGCTAATTATGACAAATGGGACGACGGGACTGCCCGGTCGACGTCTTACAGGCCCCGCGGCAATACGGTCAACCGAAGCAAAGCGGCGGTGGAAAATGAGAAGGCGTCGGATATGGTCCGACAGTTCGCCATTGACTGGTATCTGGACGGCGAAGCGGCGCGGATGGATACGGAGGGGACGACCGCCTACGGGGATCAGCTTTATGACGAGGCGCTGCGCCGGGCGATCCGGAAGGCGGAGAATTATCTGAAACCGTTCTTTGCCTATGACCTGGATGAGATCTATGCGATCGCCTGGGACGGGGAAGCCGGAGGCGGTCCGGATGGAGATCCCTCGACGGTGAGCGCCGACGATACGGCAGAGGGGAGTTGCTTCGGCGTTTCTGCGGGACTGCCCTACGGGACGTATGTCATAGCGGAACAGCAGCCCCATTATGCGAAGCTTCGGGATTTCAGAAACCGCCATTACCGGACCGGCAGCCCGAAGGAGGTCTGTGTGCCGTCGCTGTATCTGCAGACGGAGATGGAGGATCCGGACGACGTCCTGAGCGCGGAGTACCTTTATGACAGCCAAATGTCCATGGAAGAGATGCAGGAAAGGTACCGGATCCGGTTCGGGGAGGAAAGACCCGGACCGGAGGCAGACGGGGCGGCGGCGTATGTGACGGAAGCCGGCGGTCACATCGGAGAATATGAGATCTACCAATACGGCATGGATATGGATCTGATCAGCAACGGCGCAGGAAGCGCGGGAAAGGGAGATTATTTTGCGCTTACCCAGGACAGATGGAAGCCGTATCCGAATTACTATAACGAAGCGGACGACCGGACGGCGGGGGAGGTGACGTATTATCTGTCGGAAGGAAAGCCGGGCAGCAGGGAGGCCGGTCAGGTCTACCGTTACAGCTCGGTAACGGAGGATGCGGCGAATGCGGACGGAGTGCGCTTCGCAGGCGGGCCCGTTTCGGCAGAAAATCCGAGAGGGTATTATTTCCGGGATCATGTAAAGGCCATGCGCGGCGTCAGGACGGCGTACGAGGGACTGTTCAGCCCTGCGCTGGTGCCCGAAAGCCCTGAGGAAGGCGTCTGCGCCCGCGTGCGGTTCGCCAATATTCCTTACAGGACGAGACTGCGTATCGAGAAGCTGGATTCGGAGACCCGGGAGAATCTGCTGCATGACGACGCCATTTTCAATCTCTACGAGGCGGAACGGGAGGAGGCGCCGGACGGGGAAGGACGTGTGCGTTTCTATGACGCGGACACGACGGTAAAGGGCAGTCGGGAATTTCTGGAAAGCATGAGAGCTGCGGATATCCGTCCGCTGCCGGGCGGCGGTTATCAGGGAGTGGTTTCGGAGGGAACCCCGGTCTGCCGGGAGAAAAAGCGGGTGTTTCAGACGGATGAGCGCGGAGTGAGAACCGGCGAATTCCGTTCCTATACGACGGCCCGCGACGGGGCGCTTGAGAAGGCGGGGGAGGATTTCGCCGGCGGATACGGCCTGCAGAACGCGGGCTGGCTTGAGACGCCGGAACCCCTGGACGCCGGAGCGTATGTTCTGGCAGAGGCGAAGGCTCCCGACGGATATGTACGAAGCCGTCCGGTCGCGGTGGAGATCTACAGCGATACGGTTACGTATTATCAGAGGGGAGACAGGGACCGGCGCGTTGTGGCGACCATATACGGGACGGATGCGGAAGGCGCGGAGGGACCGGAGGATACGGCGCGGATCTATGTGGAAAACGAGCCTGTCCGCCTGTTGGCGGAGAAGCGGAAGGAAGCTCAGGCAGACGGCGGAGGCGGAGACGGGCGGCCCCGGACCGTGACCTTCCGGATCAGCGGCCGGGTGGACGCGGGACTCGGTGAGATCGGCGGCAGCGCCAATTATGAATACGCCTTCCGCAACGGCGTTTACCTGGGATACGCCTGGCGGAAGGGAACGCTGGAATATCTGAAGGCGCTTAAGGATTCCGGAATGGACGTCCGGATCGTATATCACGGAGGGATATTCGCAGGCTACGGATATGTCACGCAGACGCTTGAGACGGCCGACGACCGCAGCGGATATGTGACGGGGGCGCTGATGACCCTGTATGAAGGGATGGAGCTGACCCCTTCCGGCGACAGGGAGGATCTGGCCTACGAAGGGCTTGTCGTGGAACGCGGCGGAACCGGCAACGTGACGAGGATGTACGTAAAGAAAGGGTACGCCGGATCCCGGACGGAATTTGTGAACACAGGGCGCACATCTTCGGAACCGCCCGGGGACGTATGGAGCGCGGTGCGGACCGAACGGGACGATACGGATATTCTGTTCCATGATCTGGGCGGTCTGGAGCTGTTTCGGACGGAAACCGTTGCCGGCAAAAGGGTGCTGTACGCATACGGACGTGACCATAGCCGTCTGGAGGTGGGGCAGCTGGAGGAGGATAAGGAGCTGTGTCCGGCGACAGACGGCAGCCAGTCGATCTTCGCGTTCCGAAACGGCGCGCCGGTCTTCGAGCTGGCCGGTGGGGATTTTAAGCGGATCTCCTATTCGGCTGCGGATAAGGTGTTTGAGGGAGCGTTTGCCCGTCCGAAGAGGCGGCCCGACGGTACGGTCGGAATGAGCGGGGGCGTGGCGCTGTTCCATCTGGCTGCGGACGGCAGCAGGGACAGTCTAACGGATCCGTATACGGGGATGGCCTACGTGCTGGCCGAAAGCAGACCGGCAGACGGGGATGACCGCGGCAGCGCCGGAATGGGGTTTGACATGGAGACTTTAACGGGAGCGGAGAATGTCCGGGTACTGGTATGGCCGGTGACGGTCAGCCGCGACAAAGAGGGGCGTCTTATGGCGCGGGAGAAGATCGCCACTTCCAGGATCGCCACGCCTGGAGAAACGGCGGATACGGAGTATCTGACCGGGACCTGGGAGCCGGAGGACGGCGGACAGAGCCACCAAATGTCGTCGCTTGTCAAAAACCGCTTCGGTCAGGATCTGAACGGAGAGCCGGTTTTTGCCGGGAATAACGGAAGCTTCGGAAAAACCGTCAGACCGGTCTATGACAGGCATGGACTGCCCCGGTATTACCGCTGCAGCGGTCAAAGCTATGAGACGGAAATTCCGCTTTATGACCGGAGCGGCCGGCCGGTGAGGGAGAAGACGGCGGATCTGGCCGGTCATTATGACGAGGCGTCCTATGTAATGGAGAACGGGAAGATCCTTCACCGTGCCGGAGAGAGCTATATCCTGGAGAATACCTGGATAACGGGCGAGAGCACGCCGGACGATCCGTTTTCGGGACATATGACGAAAGGACAGGCGGATCTGCTCCGCAGAGTACCTTCAGGCGCTTATATCATGGAGGAACTGGCGGCGCCGGAGGGGTACCGGAAGGGGCTTCCCACCGGCGTGGTCGTGGAGGAGACGGCGGCGGTTCAGAGGACGGAAATGACGGACAGGACGACGAAGCTCCTGATCGGAAAGATAGATGGGACGGAGAGTTATTCCTATCAGGTCCTGGATATGAGGCGGACGGACGATTCCGGAAGAACGGCTGTGCTGGGAACCGTCACGGAAGGGAAGGGGGCGTTTCGTCATACCCAGATACCCGGCGCCCGTCTGACGCTTTATGAGGCGTCCAGGGTATATACGTCGGATCTGGAGAGATATCCGAACGGAACCTATCTGAAGAAAAAGGACGGCAGACCGTTCCGGTTCCACTCTACGGACAGCCGGCCCGGCGCAGAGGAGGAGCTGACCGCATCGTGGATCTCCGGAGACCGGCCGGTCTATCTGGAGGGACTCCCTGCCGGAGAATACCTGCTGGAGGAGACGGAGACGCCGGCCGGCATGGTCAGCGCGCCTGCTGTGGAGGTTACGGCAGGGAAGACCGGGCAGGTACAAACCTATATTCTGTATAATGACCATACGAAGGTGGAGCTTGAGAAATATTCCGGGGACGGCGCGGATCGCAATCTGGTAAACGGCGCAGGATTTACAATCTTCGAGGCGGTTACGGACGCGCAGGGACAGGTCGTTTACGACGGGAACGGATGGCCCGCATATGATCCGCAGAAGGCGGTGGACCGCTTCGTCAGCTGCGACGGAGAGAAGTACCGGGGCTTTATCCGGGAATTCGAAGAGCAGTTCGGACGGTACGGAACGGGGCTTAGGGCCGTGTCCTGGGAATACGGAGGACAGAACCGGACTGCATATTATGTCAATCATACCCAGCTTGACGCGTCCGAGGACGGCGGCAGCGGCACGGCATTTCCCACTACGGTGCAGATGACGCTTCGGACCGACAGCGGCGAGGAGCTGCGGGTCACGGCCTATGGGCAGGGAGAGAGCCGGCTGGGGCAGAACTGGGTCTATGAATACCGGCTGGACTATCATGCGCTGCCGGAGGTGAACGAGAGAGCGTCGTCCTATCTGACGGTGGACGGAATGAGGCGGTGGGACTATCTGCCGGCGGGGGCGGCGTATGCGGCGGTGGAAACGGAGCCTCCGGCCGGTTATGCGGCGGCGGAACCCGTGCTTCTGAAGATACAGGATACGGCGGATATTCAGCGGTACCGCGTCCGCAATGAGGAAGGGGCGATCATGATCTCCAAGAGCTTCAGCGGCGGAGGCGAGCTTTCCGGGGCGCGGCTGCGTCTGTACCGCGCGGCGGCAGACGGCAGCCTTGTCAGGGAGGATGCGTATCTGGCTGCGGAGTGGATCAGCGGACAGGACGGAACCTATACGGAGGATGACCGGTTAAACGGACGGATCCCCGCGGGATATCAGGAGGGGGATCTGAGACCCCATATGCTGAAACGGCTGCCGTCCGGCGATTACTGGCTGACGGAAGCGGAAAGCCCGGATTACTATACCACGTTCAGACCCGTCCGGATCGAATACAGAAGCGGCGACCCGATCCGGATCGTCAGGGTATCGGACGTTCTGGCGGAAGGCGAGGTAACGGTAAGGAAGGCGGATCCGGAAGGAAACGCCCTGACGGGGGCCGTATTCGAGGTGTCCGCGTACAGGCAGCCGGATCTGAAGAATCCGGTCTTTACCAGACGGTTCAGCGATTCCGGCGGCGCCGCATCCCTTACCGGACTTCCGGTGGGAGAAGCGCAGGAGGACGGAAGCGTCGTCCCTTACTGCTACCGGCTGAGGGAGGTCGTTCCGCCCCGGGGCTATGCGGTGAATCCGCAGGTGTATTCGTTTGAGTTCGCACCCGACCGAAACGGCGTGTCCTACCAATGGGGCGAGACCGCCGGGCATGAGCAGCGGATCACGGACAGGAGGACGCGGATCGCCATAAGGAAGAAGGATTTCGGAGAGGCGTTTGTCGCCGGCGCAGAGCTGGCGGTATACCCGGTCGCAGGTACCGGTGAAAACGGCGCTTATCTCTATGATGCGGATGCGCCGTTTGACCGGTGGATCACGTCGGAGGGGGAACCGGATCATGTTCTGGAAGGGCTGATTGCCGGGCAGAGCTATCTGCTGGCGGAGCTGTCTGCGCCTGAAGGATATCAGATCATGCCTCCGGCCGTATTTACCCTGTCGGAGGACGGAAGACGGATCAGCTCCATCGGCAGTCATCCGGCGATTATCACATTTCATGATCTGTTCTCTGCGACGGTCCGGGGAAGATATGCCGTGCGGAGTGAAGTGACGGCGGAGGACGGGGACGGCAACACGGCTGCGTCCTGGACGGCGTCCGGAGATGGACATGTGCTGACGGCTGCGGATGGGATCCGAAACGGCGGGATCTATACGCTGACGGAGAGAACGATCTACAGCGACGGCTCCGCGGAGGTGACGGACAGGAGGACGCTGCGGCTCTCCCTGGAGGACGGGCGCTGTCCGGTGAAGGATCGGAGGCCGGTACGGGTCCGCCTGCGTCTGCTGGAAGCAGAGGAAACACAGGCGCCGGAACCGGAGCCGGATCGGACTGCCAGAGAGCTGGCCGCCTATGATCCGTCGGAAGCGCGACCGGAGCTGATCGTGGGGGAGCCTGCGTCGGAGCAGGAGCTGTTATCCAACCGAAAGACGTATGTGCTGGCGGAGACGACCTTCTATGACGACGGCAGCCGGATCGAAAGCGGCCGGCTGGCGTTCACGATCGGGGACGACGGCTCTGTGGCGGCTGTCGCCGGATATGACCAGGCGCGCCGTCTGACGGTCAGCAAGCGGGACATTACCGGAGAGGAAGAGCTTCCCGGAGCGCTTCTGCAGATCCTGAATGAAGACGGCGGGGTGGTTGAGGAATGGATCTCCGACACAAAGCCGCACCTGGTCGGCGCCGGTCTGGAGCCGGGAAGGCCCTATACGCTTCGCGAGGTTTTGCCGCCGAAGGGCTGGGCGTATGCGTCGGAGGTGACGTTCACATTATCTTCCGAAGGAAGCACGGAGCAGGTGCTCATGACGGACGGGCCGACCCGCGTATCGGTGACAAAGACGGATATTACCGGAGAGAAGGAGCTTGCGGGAGCCAGGATGCAGATTCTGGAGGCCGAAGGCGTGCAGGAGGGACTGCCGCGGGAGGACGTCCGGCGGGGACGGCTGGTGGAGGAATGGATCTCGACCGGAGAGGCCCATGAGATCGTTGGAAAGCTGGAAGCAGGGAAGACATATATCCTGCATGAGGAATCGGCCCCTGCCGGATACGCGTATGCCGCGGATATTGTGTTTCAGGTGTCTGAGGATGGCCGGATCGACCGGGTTGTGATGAAGGACGAAGCGCTTCCCCAAAGGCCCGCCGGTCCGCGAACGTATGGGAAGCCGGCGGCTGTAAAGCCCGGTCCTCGGCTGCCCGGAACCGTGGAAGCGGAGTATCAGGTATACCGTTTCGGGGTAGGAGCCGTACCACTGGGAAGCCCGCAGCTCTTTACGGCGCCGGCGACCGGCGATGCGGACGCCGGGGCGGCCATGGGGGCGCTTGTGCTGGCAGTATGCTCGGCCGCGGCGTGCGGGATCTTCGGCGTCCTGCAGAGAGGGAATGCGCCACGTCGGAATAAGCCCCATCGGAATAAGCCCTGCCGCAGAGGGAAAGCCATGTTTGCCGTTTCCGCAGGTCTGGCCGCCGCCATGGCCCTGACCGCGCCCGCCGTTACGGCCCGTGCAGAGGAACAGGTGACCGAGACCGCGGAAGATGAGATCATGGTGCGTTTCAGCGCGTCGCCCGCAGCGGGAGGAGAAGGGCAGGAGCCTGCCCCGCCGCCGGATATCTATGTGTGGCAGGATGAGGAATATGATCTCAGCTCGTATCAGCTGACGGAGGTCCTGATGCCGGAGCTTGTCAGACAGGTGCGGGAATCCGTAAGATACGAAAGTGTCGAAAGGGCGGCGGGAGTGCCCGCCGAGATCGAGACTGAGATCCGGGACGAGGCCACAGGGCGCAGGGCGTCGGTCATGCTTCCGCTGGAAAGCGAGGAGGCTTCCGGCTGGCGGTGGGAAGGGGGATTTACGTTCCCTGTTACCGTATGGGGATACGATTCCGGAAGCTTTCTTCTGGGAGGCGAAACGGTGGAGGTACGGGAAGATCAGCCGTTTGCAGGCTATGAGAGCGCGCTTCTGGAGCTGATCGGCGTGGATCCGGAATACTACCGGATCGACAGCGTGGAATGGAGCGGTCCTCCCGAAAACGGAGAAAACGGCCAGATCCGCCGGCAGGCTGCCGCTTCGGGACAGAAGTATGTGGCGGATATCGAGGCGGTCTACGGGGGCCCCGCCGTGATTCCTGCACAGCCGGGGACGGCGTACGAAGCGGTCTACCGGCGAAGAATGTCTGAGACGGAAACCGAAGACCCTACGGAGCCGGAAACGGAAGCTCCAAAGCATGAGACGGAGGCGTCCGCCGCGTCTGTGCCGGCGGATCCGACGCAGGAGGAACCGGAGGTCCTGTGGTGGCTTAGAAATCTGAGGTACGCGACTACGGTGATCATCGGATTGGGCGTTCTGGCCGGACTGCCGGCGGTCCTTATGTTCTTCAGGCGCAGAAAAAGACGGAAGGAGAACGAAAACAGGCGAAAAGTCTGATTGCGCAAATCCCGTTTTTCTGCTATGATAGAAGAAACTGCCGGGAACGAAATAGTTCGAAAAGCAAAGCAGAAGAAAGGGAGGACCTGGGTATGAGAGAGTGCGGAATCCTGCTTCCGATCGCCAGTCTGCCGTCGGAGTACGGCATCGGCGCATTTTCAAAAGAGGCATATCAGTTTGTTGACGATCTGCGGGCGGCCGGCCAGAATTACTGGCAGATCCTGCCGCTGGGACCGACGGGGTACGGGGATTCGCCGTATCAGGCGTTTTCCGCTTTTGCGGGCAACCCGTATTTCATCGATCTGGAGCAGCTGATCGCGGACGGACTGCTGACGAAGCAGGAATGCGATGAGGCCGATTTCGGCGACGACGAAAGGTATATCAATTACGAGGCGATCTATAACAGCCGTTTTAAGGTGCTGCGGAAGGCTTATGAGCGTTGGAAGGAACGGATGCTTGCGGCCGGGGCGGATCTTGAGAAGGAGCTGACCGGAGATCTCTATGAGGAGACGCTGGACTACTGCTTCTATGCGGCGGTGAAGCGTTCCTTCGGAGAGAAGAGCTGGAGTGAATGGGACGAGGATATCAAGCTTCGCCGGCCGGAGGCTGTGACGCGCTACCGCGCGGAACTGGAGGATGAGATCCGGTTTTATGAGTTCCAGCAGATGATGTTCTTAAAGCAGTGGCACGCCCTGAAGAAGTACGCCAATGAGCGCGGGATCCGGATCATCGGCGACATCCCGATCTACGTGGCGTTCGACAGCGCCGACAGCTGGAGCCATCCGGAGCTGTTCCAGTTCGATGAAAGATGCCGGCCGGAAGCGGTGGCCGGAGTGCCGCCGGACGCGTTTTCCGCCACGGGACAGCTGTGGGGGAATCCGCTGTACCGCTGGAGCTATCACAAGAAGACCGGGTACGCCTGGTGGCTGCGCAGGATGAAGTACTGCTTCGATCTGTATGACGTGGTGCGTGTGGATCATTTCAGGGGATTCGAGAAGTATTATGCGGTACCCGCAGGCGACGCGACGGCAGAGAACGGCGTCTGGGAGAACGGTCCGGGCTACGCGCTGTTTAAGAAGATGAAGGATGAGCTGGGAGAACTGAATATCATCGCCGAGGATCTGGGATTTCTGACCCCGGAGGTCCTTAAGATGGTGGAGAAGACCGGGTTCCCCGGGATGAAGGTGCTTCAGTTTGCTTTTAATGCCGGTGAGAAGAGCAATTATCTGCCCTGCTTCTATACGCCGAACAGCGTGGTGTATACCGGAACCCACGATAACGATACCGTGAAGAGCTGGTATGAGACGATCTCGCAGAGAGACCGGGATTTTGCAGCACAGTACATGGGAATTACGGATCCCGACTGGAACGACATTCACTGGGCGTTTATCCGCGCGGCGCTGTCCAGCGTGGCCAGACTGGCGGTAATCCCGCTGCAGGATTACCTGGGCCTTGGCTGGGAGGCGCGCATCAACACGCCGTCCACGTTGGGCGGCAACTGGGAATGGCGCATGAAAAAGGGCGAGTTTACCCGCCCGATCATAGACAGATGCCGCCAGATGAATCATCTGTACGCAAGAGGGCAGTGACGAAGAGTCGCTGCCGCTCTGCGGCCGGAACGGATCACTCCGCCGGATGGATCGCGTCGTTATCCGCCTCCTCGATGACCTCGGTCAGGGAGAACGCCGGCTGGTATTCGTTCCCGGACATGTCCTTTACCGTTACGGTCAGACCGGTCGTATCGATCTCGAATACCGCGGTTCCGGCGTTGCGGTCGACGGACAGAGGCGCGATCTGCCGTCCGTCCCCGGTGACCGCGGACAGGCTCTCGTAATCGATCCCGGACTGGGTGTCGCTGAGCCACAGCGTCAGCTGGCCGTCCTCCAGTGTGTAGGAGGTCACGTCCGGAAGCTCATTGTCCAGAACGTCGATCACCTCATAGCCGGTGATGGCCATATGGTTGAAGTTCTCCATGTGGATCTCCAGCACGCCGTTGCGGGTGACGGTGGACCGGTAGCTTTTGCGGCCGACCGGCGTCAGATCCAGCGGCTCGCCGTCCAGTGTGATGGTCACGTTCCGCAGGGGCATGAACGATGTGATCGTGAAGGTGACGTCGGTGGTACGGTAGTCGTTGGTATTGGCGATGGTCACCTCATAGCCGGGCTTGGTAGTCACCAGGAAAAAGATGATCAGATTAACGACGACAAAAGGCAGAATATAAAATAGCAAAAGCCGAACCCATTCGAGCCGTAAGAAGCTGCTGCGTCTTCTGACCGGGGTGCGGCGACGGACACGCTGCTGTTCCATAGGAATCCCTCCGCTGTTCTGTGATTGGTATGATGAAACCGGCTTCCATAAGTCCCGCCGGTGAACGCCGGCAGGCAGGCACAGAAAAGTCGTATCCCTAGCATACCAGAAAATCAGAAATCTTACAAGTTATACTTCAAAAAATATATATTTTATGGTAAGATAAATCCGACAATCGACTGCAAGAAGCCTCCCGCCGGTACGATGCGCCGCAGGTGAGGCAAAGTCCCCTACTCCAATGCATCCCCCTACATGGAAAGGGAGGACAACCATGATCCACAGAGCCGCGGCTTATGCCGCGAAGGCCCACGAAGGCGCGCTCCGCAAAGGGAGCAATATGCCGTATATCGTTCATCCGAAGGAGGTTGCGGCTCTTACGGCCGCGATGGGCGGCGATCAGGAAGCCATCGCCGCAGCCTATCTGCACGATGTGATCGAAGACGCGGGCGTGACTTACGAGGAGCTGAAGGAGGAATTCGGCCACAGAGTGGCCGATCTCGTTCTGGCTGAGAGCGAGGACAAGACGAAGACCTGGATCGAACGCAAGCAGGCGACGGTGGATCGTCTGCGCACGGCAGTGCGTGAGGAGAAGCTGATCACCTTTGCAGACAAGCTGAGCAACCTTCGCAGTACCGCGGAGGATTATCTGGCGATGGGAGACGTGATCTGGCAGAAATTCCGTCAGAAGGACAAGGTCATGCATGCCTGGTATTACAGGAGTGTGTTTGAGAGCTTCGGAGATTTTGAGGAATTTCCGTTTTACGAGGAATACCGGATGCTTCTGAATCTGGTATTCGGGGATATTCCGTGAGAAAACGGGGTACTGCATAACCGTGATGCAGTACCCCGTGTATGTTAGAATGGAATGGTCAGACAGGCGTCTGCCTGCTGTTCGGGATCTTCCTGGGCGTCGTCAGCTTCCCGCGGCGGGCGCTTGCGGTGCTTGCCCGGGTAATGAGCTCCGCCCTGAGCAGAAGGGTTCCGATGTAGGTCCGGCTGATCAGGCTGTTCAGCGCATAGAAGCCGCACCGGCCGAGCGCTTCCTGGTTCTGGCGGATCGTGGTCAGAGCGGGGCTTGTGTAAGCCGCGAAGGGAGCGTCGTCGAAGCCGATGATGCTGACGTCCTCCGGAACGCGGCAGCCCATGTCCATGCAGCTGACGATCACGGCCTGCGCCAGCAGATCCGTGGCGCATACGATAGCGGTCACCTGGCTGTTAAGAAGACGGGGCAGGTACTTCTGCGTACATTCCGATATGAAATAGGAGCAGCCGATCCGATTCTGCTTCACCGTCAGGCCGTGGGCGTCCATGGCTCCCAGAAACGCGTCGTGCCGCTTCCGCGATACGAAGGAGTCCATATCGCCTCCCAGGTATCCGATCTGCGTGTGTCCCAGCCCGTACAGGTGCCGGATCGCCATCATATAGGCTTCCTCATTGTCGACACCGATGTAGCCGACCCGCGGATTCTCCTGTATATAGTTATCATAGAGTACGGCGGGGGTCCGTGCGGTCTTCAGCTCCTCCATCCAGGGATCCAGAAGCGACATGCCGATAATGAACGCTCCCTTATATTCGTGGGAAAGCATGAACGCGTCATAGGAGATCTCCTTTTGCCGTTCCTCCGTGATGGCGACGACATCCACCTCCCAGCCGGCCGGGACGGCCAGCTTCTTAAAGCCCATGACGATATCGTGTCCGAAATCGCCCGGATCCTCATGATGAATGTTTTCCACGATAATACAGAGCCGGTTGGCGGTATCCTTCCGCACCCGGTTCCTTTCGTAGCCGATCTCCACAGCGGTTTCGAGAACTTTCTTTCGTAAAGTTTCGCTTACGTCGTCGGCGCCGTTTAAGGCTTTCGATACCGTTCCTTTGGAAATACCCAGTTTATCGGCAATATCATTGATTGTTGGCATATCATCAACTCCTGTGCCCAACATGTCCCGTGTCTTTTGTATCCGTAAAAATTATACAAAATTTTCAGAAATAATGCAAGAGTTTGAATGAAGATGAAGAAGCTCTTGACATTTTGCCGGAATCCGAGTGATAATAAATATATTGGAAAACAAGCGAAACTTTTGGGTAAAACAATGGACCCTGAGCGGGAACGGGATGTACAGATTATGAGATTTGTGTATGGAAGACAGGAATGGGCGACACGCAGGAAGGGGCAGGAGAACGGCTACCTGCTGACCAACGGACTGGGAGGCTTTTCCTGTGCGTCGATGATCAATTCGAATACGAGGAACGACCACGCGCTGCTGATGGCCAGTCTGCGGGCGCCGAATCTCCGGTACAATATGGTGAACCGGCTGGAGGAGAGCCTGAAAACGGGCGGAGCAGGGGCAGGCGAAGAAGCACCGGAGCCAGAATCCCGGAGCGTCTGCCTGTCCTCGCAGGAGTTCACCGATGAAACGAGGAATGAGAACGGCTACCGGTATCTGAACTGCTTTGTATATGAAGATTATCCGGAATGGACGTTTCAGGCGGGCGGTGTCGAGGTCGTGAGACGCGTGGCCATGGCCCATGGGAAGAATCTGACGGCGGTGGAGTATCGGATCGAGAACCGCACGGACGAGGAGGCTGAGCTGCTCGTGACGCCCCATATGCAGTTCGTGCCGAAGGGACAGCCTCTTAAGGGCGGGCCGGAATTTGTGATGAAACGATGCGCTGCGGCGGAGAACTATGACGGAGATGCGATGGCTGCCAAAGCGGAGAGACGGTGCGCTGCGGCGGAGAATCATGCCGGAGGCGCGAAGGCTGCCGGAGCGGGGAGACGGGGTGAAGCGGCGGAGAACCTTGACAGAGGCATGTTGGCTGACAAGGCGGGGAGACAGTGCGGGGCAGAGCCCGGGGCGGTATACGAGATCGCCGCGCATGGTCTGCGGCTGTACTGCCGGACGAACGGAACGGTGAAGATGTTCGCGCCTGAGATCCGCGAAGGCGCTTACTATGCCTATGACGCCTGCGACGGACGCGAAAGCACCGGCAGGACCTGCGTGCTCTGCGAGATCGCGAAGACGGTTCCGGCCCATGATTCTGCGGTGCTGGAGATCCTGTACAATACGGAGTGCGAATTTCCCGCCTCCGCGGAGCAGGTGATGACCGAAGCGTCGGAGTACCGGCGCCGCCTGCGGGAAACGGCGGCGGGAGCCGGCAAAGCGCCGGACGGCGGCGTAGATAAGACCCGGAGGCGGACCGGCCTGCGAAGCGAGGCGGCCCTGCATCTGGCGGTCGCGGCGGATCAGTTTATATCGGAGCGGGAATCCACCGGCGGAAAGACGATTCTGGCCGGATATCCGTTCTTCGAGGACTGGGGGCGCGATACGATGATCGCGCTGGAAGGGTGCTGCATGAGTACCGGACAGCTTGAAACCGCCGGGAGCATTCTCAGGACCTTCGCGGCATACTGCCGGAAGGGACTGATGCCGAATCTGTTCCCGGAAGGAAGTCTCCTGCCCAGGTACAACACAGCCGACGCGGCGCTTCTGTTTATCAACAGCGTCTATGCGTACGTGAACCGGACCGGCGACCTCGGATTTGTCCGGGAAATGTGGCCGGTGATGACGCAGATCATCGAAGCGTACCGTGACGGGACGGATTACGGCATCCGCATGGATGAGGACGGCCTGATCCGCGCGGGTCTGGAGCATGACCAGGTGACCTGGATGGACGTGTGCGTCGACGGTCATCTGCCGACGCCGCGGCACGGGAAGCCGGTGGAGATCAACGCCTACTGGTATAATGCGCTGAAGGTGATGGAGAAGCTGGGTGGCGCGGCGGAGGGCGAAAGCGGGACGGAAACGGGAGCGGAGACGCCCGGCGCGGGGCCGTCTGCCGGCGGTCCGGCGGATTTCGGCCGGCGGTGCGGGCTTCTGGCCGAACGGACGAAGGAAAGCTTTCGCAGTCAGTTCTGGATGGAAGACAGAGGCTGTCTGAGGGATGTGATTTCCGGTACGAAAGCGGACGAACAGTTCCGGTGCAACCAGATCTGGGCGGTGTCGATGCCGTTTTCCATGATGGACAGGGAGCAGGAGCGGCGGATCGTGGACGCGGTTTACGAAAAGCTGTATACGCCTTACGGCCTTCGGACGCTGGATGCGGACGACGCGGAATTTCACGGCACCTACGGGGGCGAGCTCCGGGCGAGAGATCTGGCCTATCATCAGGGAACCGTATGGGTGTTTCCCATGGGAGCGTATTACCTGGCGTACCTGAAGACCCGGGATTACGCGCCGGAAGCGGTCCGGACGGTGCGGCGGCAGCTGGAGGTGCTGGAAAGCGCCATGCGGGAGGGCTGTATCGGCCAGCTTCCGGAGATCTATGACGGGGAGAATCCCACATTTTCCAGGGGATGCTTCGCCCAGGCGTGGAGCGTGGGTGAGATCCTGCGGGTATACGAGATTCTGGACAGGATATGAGGAAAATGAAACTTCATTACGACAATTATATATTCGATCTGTACGGGACGCTGATCGACATCCGCACCGATGAGAATGATAGAAATGCATGGGAGAAAATGGCGCTGCTGTACCGCTACTACGGCGCTGTCTATGAGGCGGACGAGCTGCGCTGCGCCTATGTCTCGGAGGTCCGTGCCGCGCTGGACGCATCCCGCGCAGAGCACGGCGGCGAACCGGAGCGGCCGGAACCGGATACGGCCGAGATTCGCATTGAGAATGTTTTCCGCCGCCTGTATGAGCGGAAAGGAGTCTGCCCCGACGAGGCGCTGGTGCTGTGGACCTGTCAGATGTTCCGCATCGTTACGACGGTTTACATCCGCCTGTTCCCGCAGGTGAAGGAGAGGCTGGGGCAGCTTCGGAGAAACGGGGCGCATACCTATCTTCTGACCAACGCCCAGCGGGTCTTTACGGAAAATGAACTCCGGATGTTCGGCCTGGAGGAGTATTTTGACGGCATTTTCATATCGTCCGACCATTATAGGAAGAAGCCGGACGTCCGGTTCTACCGGCGCCTGATCGATACCTACGGCCTGGATCCTTCACGGAGCCTGATGTGCGGCGACGACGCGGTCTGCGACGTGGCGGGCGCGCAAAACGCCGGCATGGAGGCGTTCCTCGTGAGACACCGCCCGGTCCGTCGCGGGAGCCGGCGTAGCCTGGACGGCGCGGAGGCCCGTGATCCCCAGGCGGCTGAAGCACAGAACCGGGGGAAGAAAGAACTCGTGGGTTCCGGAGCCGCCAGGGCGCAGAGCCGGGGAACGGCGGAGGCCCGGGATTCTTCGGCGGCCGGAACCCGCCCGCCGGCGGGAACAGTGGAAGTACCGCTCGTATGAGCGTTATATAATTAGGTTCATTCGAAATGGAGGAAAGTTATGATTCGAAAGTACGTATTTGGAGATCCGTTTGAGACGGACGCGGTGACGGTTCAGATCCCGGCGGAAACGAAGGCATTCACGGAAGATTACATCTGTCTGGAGAACGCGGGGGAGAAAGCTGCCGCGGAACTGGACGGCTTCGGCTGGATCCCTGAAGGGCTGGACGGAGCGGTTCTGGCCGGATCCGCACAGACGGCGGGACCTGCGGCGGTCTTTACCTGCGAGCTTGCGGACTCCGACCGGATCTACGGTCTTGGCGAGAATATCCGCGGCATCAACAAGCGGGGATGGATCTATGAGTCCAACTGCACCGACGTCCCCAATCACACGGAGGAGAAGCGGGCCCTGTACGGCGCCCATAATTTCCTGATCGTCGACGGCCCCGGCCCTGCGGCTGCATCTGACGGTTCCGGCCCTGCGGCTGCTTCTGACAGCCCCGGCTCCGCGGCTGCTTCCGATGGCTCCGCCCTTGCGGCAGCATCTGACGGTCCCGGCCCTGCGGCTGCCTCGAACGGTCCCGGCGCCGGGAAGAGCGGCGCCCGCCGCTTCGGTCTGTTTATCGACGCCAGCCAGAAGGTCACGTTCGACTGCGGCTATACGGACCGCCGCAGGCTTACGATCACCGTCAGCGAAGGCGGCTTTACCCTTTACATCCTGGAAGGCGGCGGCCTGCGGGAGCTGGTGCGGGAGTTCCGCTCCATCATCGGCCGCAGCTACATTCCGCCCAGGTGGGCCTTTGGCTACGGTCAGAGCCGCTGGGGGTACAAATGCGCCGACGACGTGCGGGAAGTGGTCCGTGCGCACCGGGAGAAGGGCGTGCCGCTGGACAGCGTCTATATGGATATCGACTACATGGAAAGCTACAAGGATTTCACGGTCAATGAAGAACGGTTCCCGGATTTCCCCGCTTTTGTGGAGGAAATGAAGGAGCAGCACATCCATCTGGTTCCGATCATTGACGCGGGAGTGAAGATCGAGGAAGGCTATCCGGTCTATGAGGAAGGCGTCAGGAACGGTTACTTCTGCCGGAATGAGGACGGTACGGAATTCGTCGGCGGCGTCTGGCCGGGCCGGGTGCATTTCCCCGATATGCTGAATCCGAAGGCGCGGAAATGGTTCGGCGAGTGGTACAGGGTGCTTCTGGACGCGGGGATCGACGGCTTCTGGAACGACATGAACGAACCGGCGCTGTTCTACAGCGAGAAGCATCTGGAAGAGATCTTTGAGAAGGTCAGGAATTTCGACACAGACAGGCTGAATATTGGTCAGCTGCTCACGCTGCAGGCGCAGCTGATGAATCTGGCGTCCCGCCCGGAGGATTACCGGACCATCTGGCATGACTGCGGGGACAGAAAGGTACGTCACGATCATGTCCATAACCTGTACGGCTACAATATGACCCGGGCCGCCGCCGAAGCCTTTGAACGGCTGTCGCCGGAGAAGAGGATCCTTCTGTTCTCACGTTCCTCTTATATCGGAATGCACCGGTACGGAGGGATCTGGATGGGCGACAATCAGTCCTGGTGGTCCCATCTTCTGATGAACCTGCAGATGCTTCCGTCGCTGAATATGTGCGGTTTCCTGTACACCGGCGCGGATCTGGGCGGTTTCGGCTCCAATACGACGGAGGATATGATGCTGCGCTGGCTGGAGCTGGGGATCTTCACGCCGCTCATGCGGAACCATTCGGCTCTCGGCACGAGACAGCAGGAATTCTACCAGTTCGGGGACGACGCCGGCTTCAGAGGGATCATCGGCCTGCGCTATGCGCTCTTGCCGTATCTGTACAGCGAATTCATGAAAGCGGCGCTGACGGGCGATATGATGTTCTTGCCGCTGGCGTTTGTGTGGCCGGAGGATGAGGCCGCGGTTCAGGTGGAGGATCAGCTGATGGTGGGCGAGAGTATCATGATCGCGCCGGTTTACCGGCAGAACGCCGCCGGCCGTTATGTCTACCTGCCGGAGCAGATGAAAATGTACCGGCTGCGGAGCGCGGACAGCATGGACGCGGAAGTCCTGCCTGCAGGGCATCACTATGTGAAGGCGGCGTTGAATGAAGTGCTGATCTTTGTGCGGGAGAACTGTCTGGTTCCGTTGGCGGCGCCCGCGGAGTATGCGGACGCGGTAGATGCGTCGAAGCTTACGCTGCTGCATTTCATCAAGAACGAAGCGGCTTACACGATGTACGACGACGACGGCATCAGCCGCGAAGCCGGCCTGGAAGGCCATCTGACGGAGATCCGCGCGGCGGCGGACGGAACCATCCGTGTCAGCGGAGCCGCAAAGCCGGCATGCCGGCTGATGGAGCTGTGACAGATCCGCAGAGCCGTCCCGGACGGACCATCCGCGTCAGCGGAGCCGCAAAACCGGCGCGCGCTGATGAAGCCGTGAAAGAGCCGGCCTCCGGCCCGGACGAGGGCCGTGGCGCGCTGATGAGGCTGTGACGGAGCTTGTGACACCGGCTGACAAAGCTGTGAAAAATATCGCAGATACGGGTTGACATTTCCCGTATCATAGGATATATTAGTAATAGTTACTATAATTGTATTAAACATGTAAGGAGGAACAGTTTATGTCCAAGTATGCGGGAACAAAGACGGAGAAGAACCTGTGGGAGGCATTTGCCGGCGAGTCTCAGGCCAGGAACAAATACACGTATTTCGCGTCCGTGGCGAAGAAGGCCGGATACGAGCAGATCGCCGAGCTTTTCTTAAAGACGGCCGACAACGAGAAGGAGCACGCGAAGCTGTGGTTCAAGGAGCTGGGCGAGCTGGGAGATACCCCGACCAACCTGCAGCATGCCGCCGAGGGCGAGAACTTCGAGTGGACCGATATGTATGCGCGTATGGCTGACGAGGCCGAGGAAGAGGGCTTTAAGGAGCTGGCCTTCAAGTTCCGCGCCGTGGCCGCGATCGAGAAGACTCATGAGGAGCGTTACCGCGCCCTGCTTCACAATGTGGAGACGAAGCAGGTATTCGAGAAGAGCGGCGTTCAGGTGTGGGAGTGCCGCAACTGCGGACATATCGTCGTCGGTACGAAGGCCCCCGAGGTCTGCCCGGTGTGCGCCCATCCGCAGAGCTACTTCGAGGTCAGGAAAGAGAATTATTGATGGAACCGGCGCTGATGCGCGAAAACAGACAGGTTTAACAGGTTCAGGATCCCGCCGCATTTGGAATGAATGCGGCGGATTTTTTTGTGTTCGGAACGCAATACCTCGTCGAAAATATTTTAGCACTCAGGGCTTGACAGTGCTAACAACATGTGTTATAGTACGAGTAGAACAAAGAAAAAAAGGGGGAGATCCTATGAATATCAATAAATTTACCCAGAAATCGGTCGAGGCGGTTCAGAACTGCGAGAAGCTGGCGTACGAGCACGGCAACCAGCAGCTGGAGCAGGCCCATCTGCTTTTAAGCCTTCTGACGCTTGAGGACAGCCTGATCTTAAAGCTGGTTACGAAGATGAATATCTCCGGCGAGATGTTTGCCAATGAGGCCCGGCAGGCGGTGGAGAGGCTGACGAAGGTCAGCGGCGGCGGACAGCTCTACGTGAGCAATGATCTGAACAAGGTGCTGGTGAGCGCCGAGGACGAGGCGAAGGCCATGGGCGACGAGTATGTGTCCGTGGAGCACCTATTCCTGGCTATGCTGCG
>CANQME010000025.1 GCA_947624815.1 uncultured Lachnospiraceae bacterium
ACCGGCTGGAACGGCACCGGCAAGCGTATCTCCATCAAGGATACCCGCGGCATCATCGACGCGATCTTAAACGGCGACATCAAGGGTGCCCCGACCAAGAAGATCCCGTACTTCAACTTCGAGGTTCCGACGCAGTTAAACGGCGTGGACACCGGCATTCTCGACCCGCGCGATACCTATGCGGACCCGTCCGAGTGGGATGCGAAGGCGAAGGATCTGGCTCAGAGGTTCATCAAGAACTTCGCCAAGTATGAGACGAACGAGCACGGCAAGGCTCTGGTAGCCGCCGGCCCGCAGCTGTAAGATTCGGGGAGAAGCCGTTTCCGCCGGCGAGTACCCGCCGGCGGCCGGAGATCCCGGAGGATATACCGAATGATCAGACTCAATACCGGGCATGGCGCGACCGTCATGCCCGGTATTCGGTTTCTGAATACTTTTACAAAGGGGAACTCTTTCTATGTACGAACCTGTCTTTAAGCTGGAGCGCACCGGCGTCAGCATTCATTTCTATACGAACCATAAACTCTACAATCCGGTACACTGGCACTCCGCCGTGGAACTGATCTACGTTCTGACCGGCGCCTCAGTCGTCACCATCAGCCAGAAAACCCACACCGTCAGGGCCGGTGATTTTGTCGTGATCGACGCCAACGAGCTGCATGAATACCGCTACGAGAGGAATTCCAGCATCATGGTGATCCATTTTTCCAGAAAAAGCATGCGGGAATTCGTGCCGGGCATGCGGGAGTACCATTTCCACTGCACGCTGGATTCGCTGAAGCCGGAACAATACAAGGCGTACAAGCGCATCTGTCAGTATCTGATGGAGATTCCGCTGATGCATGTGGAAAAGCCCATGGGATACCAGCTCAGATGTCATGCGGTCGCCATGGAGATCTTCTACGATCTGCTGCATCACTTTACAACGAAGAAGTCGCGTTTCCTGACGGAGCGGACCCAGAACCTCAAGCGAATGTACGATATCACCGAATACATCGATCAGCATTATTCCGAGCAGCTTACGCTGGATGACGTCGCCTCCCATTTCTTCCTCAGCAACGCCTACTTCAGCCGGCTGTTCCACAAGCACATGGGCGTTACCTTCATCAGCTATTTAAACCAGGTTCGGATGTCCCATGTTTATTCCGATATCCGCAACACGAAAAGCGGAATCATGGAGCTGGCGGAAAAGCACGGATTCCCCAACTATAAAGTATTCAATCGCTTGTTCCACGCCACCTACGGCTGTACGCCGCGGGAAGCGCGGATCGTTCCTGTGAACGCCTATACGAAGAATCAGAAGGACGATACAGAACTGTAAGAAAGGAGTATTTTCATGAATCAGGTCACCCTTGGGAAAACAGGCATTACCGTGAACAAAAACGGCTTCGGCGCGCTGCCGATCCAGCGCATTTCCAAAGAGGACGCCGTTTATCTGCTGCGCAAGGCGTACGATCACGGCATCACGTATTTCGATACGGCGCGCGCCTATACGGACAGCGAGGAGAAGATTGGCCTCGCCTTCGGCGGCGGCGACCGCAGCCGCCTCTATATCGCGACCAAGACAACGGCTTCCACCGCGGACCAGTTCTGGAAGGATCTGGAGACCAGCCTGCGGCTTCTGAAGACCGATTATATCGATGTTTACCAGTTCCATAATCCGTCGTTCTGCCCGAAGCCGGGCGGTGAGGACGGTCTTTTCGACGCCGCCTTAAAGGCGCAGCAGCAGGGCAAGATCCGGTTCATCGGAATCACCAACCACCGGCTCTCCGTGGCATCCGAAAGCATCGAGAGCGGCCTCTACGCCACGCTGCAGTTCCCCTTCAGCTATCTGGCCACGGAGAAGGACATCGCCATCGTGGACGCCTGCCGGGCCCACGATATGGGATTTATCGCCATGAAAGCGCTGTCCGGCGGCCTGATCACCAACTCCGCCGCCGCCTACGCCTACCTGGCCCAGTACGACAACGTCCTTCCCATCTGGGGCGTCCAGCGGGAATCAGAGCTGGACGAATTCTTAAGCTATATCGACAATCCTCCGGCGATGTCGCAGGAATACAAGGCCGTCATCGACGCGGACCTGAAGCAGCTGGCAGGCGGCTTCTGCCGCGGCTGCGGCTACTGTATGCCGTGCCCCGCAGGGATCGAGATCAACAACTGCGCCAGAATGTCGCTTCTGCTGCGCCGCTCTCCCTCCGCAGGCCATCTCTCGCCGGCCGGCCAGGAGAAAATGATGAAGATCAAAGACTGTCTCCACTGCAACCAGTGCGCCGGCAAGTGTCCCTACGGTCTGAATACGCCGGAGCTTCTGGCACGCAACCTTAAGGATTACGAGGAAGTGCTGGCCGGAAAAGAGATGACGCCGACGAATTTCTAGTCGGTTCCGGCTGTCGCAAAGTCCTCTTTAATGACGTTCCAGGCGGCGTCCATGCTGTAATATTCCCGCACGTATTCCTGACCCCTCTGGCTCAGCGCCTGACAGCTTTCCGGGCTCTGGTAGATATCGGATACCGCCTCCGCGAACGCCTCCGCCTGATCCGCGATCACCATCACATCCTCTGCATGGGGGATTCCCTCCGCGCCGATGGATGTGGTGACCACGGCGGCGCCGTTGTAAAGCGCCTCCACGACCTTTCCCTTAACGCCGGCGCCGTAGCGCAGCGGCACGACCACCAGTCTGGTCGTATCATAAAGCCGGGTCAGCTCCTCATCGCTGACAAATCCCTTAACCACGACTCCCGGCACCGTCTGTTCCAGCTCCCGGATCTCATCGGTCACCCGCGAGCCGGCCACGTAGAATTTCGGCGGTTCGGCTCCCGTCTCTCTCATGCGGCTTACGATCATCGGATAGACCTCCTTCGCAAACCACAATACCGCGTCCGCATTCGGCGGATGAGCGAACCCGCCGACGAAGAGGATCCCCTCCCGCCCGGCGAAGTCCTCGGGAATCTGATCCCTGAACTCGTCGTACACATACGCCACGATATCCTTCACCGGGATGTTCTCATCCTCGGCCCGGACCGCGTCCCTCTCTACAAAGGACGGATAATAGGACATATCCACCTTGTAGAACAGCGACATTTCGATCCCCTTCCAGTAGTCGGCGGCCCTGCGGCGGTCCGGATCCATGGTCAGCGCATACTCCCGGCTCTCCCGCAGATAATGCAGGTCATGTCCGTAATAGATCAGCCGGATATCCGTATTCTCCCGCAGATAATCCACATACTTGATGGCGATATGGGGCCGGTTCAGGTACGCAATGTCGATGTCCTTCCCATGGTCGGAAAGCCAGCTCCAGATGCCCGCCTCATACTCCGCCCCGGACAGGATCTCGACGCCCATCTGTTCCAGCGCCGTGGAATACGGCTCCTCATGAGCGAAATTATCTCCCAGGAACTTCACCACGTAACCGTGCCGGAGGAACATCTTCAGATACTGGAACGTGGTCCTGGAGCCGGCATCCTTGTCAAACGTAGGTACATAATGGTCGATCACCAGGATGACCGGCCTGCCCATGCTGCGCTCCCTGGCCCGGAACGGATCCGGATTCCCGGTGTTCTCGCACTGGTGCTTCAGCTCCTCCGCCCATTTCTCCTTAAGCTTCTCCGTATTCTCTGTCTGATACCGCTTCAGACCGCTCCCCTGAACGTCGGTCCCGTTGGAGATCCCTTCGTAATGGATCACCTTCGACAGCGGCTGGTATACGACCCGGTAACCGGCCTTTCTCACCTCGAACGCCAGATCGGAGTCTTCGCAGTAGGCAGGGGCGTACCGCTCGTCGAAGCCGCCGATCTGCCTCCACAGCTCGCTCCGGATCAGGATCGCGGCGCCGGAGATATAGTCCACATCCTTTACATAGTTGTACTGAGGCTTGTCCGGATCGTCCAGACGGCCGTAGTTCCAGCCGGAGCCGTCGCTCCAGATGATGCCGCCCGCCTCCTGCAGCCGCCCGTCTGGATAGACCAGCTTGGAACCGGTCATGCCGATGGAATCGTCGGAGCGGATCAGACGGGCCAGGGCCGAAAGCCACCCCTCCGTCACCTGGGTATCATTGTTCAGGAACATGATATACCGGCCGCGGGCCTTTTGCGCGGCCTGATTGCAGTTTTTAAGGAAGCCCAGATTCATCTCGTTTCGGCATACCACCGCGCCTTCGACGTAACGGCCGATGTGCTCCGTGGCGTCAGTGGATCTGTCGTCGGCGATAATGACTTCATAGGCCACGTCCTTCGTATGTTCCAGGATCGAGACAAGGCAGGCGTAAGTGTATCCGATCTGGTTGCAGACCGGAATCACAATGGATACCTCCGGCTGCTCTGCCGGCGAAAACACCAGCTTCCGGTGCTCCCGGTACGGATCGCCGATCTCGAAATCGCCGTCTCTTAGATTCTTTCCTTCCTCCGTCCTGTAGAACCGGTAAGAACGAATCGGATGCGTCAGGTATTCCTTCCGATAGCGGAGCCGCTTTCTTTCCGGCGACCCCTTCGGATATTTCGCGTTGAATTTCTCTCCCAGTCTGCGGCGAAGCTTGAAGATCAGCGCCTCGTGGCCGTTCAGATAGGTCAGGGTCTTTCCCATCTCGTCGATCTCATGGTGCAGATCGCGGATCATGATCTCCAGATTCGTCACATGGTTGTCCGTCAGCCGCTTGATCTCCGTCATCTTGCGGATCGCAGCGCTCTGATCGTGGAGCTGGGCTTTCAGCCGCTCCTCATTCTCCCGGGAATGGGCGAGCTCCGTCTCCAGACGTCGCAGTTCCTCATCCATCTCCGTTAAATTCTTCGCAGACCGCGGCTTTACCAGATAGTTCTCCAGATAGAGGACCTGATTCTCCCCATGGACATAATACTGGAAATTCCGCTCCATGGAATCATAAAGCGCTGCCGCCTCCGGCGTAATGCCGAACTTCTCAAGCCATTCAGAAACCGTCGCGCCGCAGTCCATCAGGCTCTTAAACTGCCGGTACGCATAGAACAGGATCCGGTAGCGGATATAGTCGATCGGTACCGGGAAATCAAACACCCATTCGTAGTCCAGACAGTAATTGCCGTCGTCGGTCAGAAGCACATTCTCAAACAGCAGATCGATATTGGATACATGGAAGCAGGGTACGCCCCAGCCGGCGTCCGGTTTCTCCCCGGAAGCTTCGTCTGTGCCGGCCTGAGCCGCTTTCTGTCCCGGATCCGCCGGAATCGCCGCGGATCCCGCAAGCAGAGCCATCTCCTTCTCGCCGAATACCGCCGCGAACTCCTTCGTGGGCGCAAATGGTTCGATATCGCCCAGCTCCGCCGCCAGAAGAACGTCGATGCTCTGCCGGATCAGCTCCACAGGAGCCTCGCCGTTCTGAATCTCATCGGCCAGCCTCGCCGCCAGCGTCCGGCCCGTCAGATACGGGAACGTGACCGCATCCCCGGCGGGATTCACCTTCCCGGGCAGATATTTCAGAAGCTCGTGCTGCGCGGACAGCGCCTCGTACATGGAGGTAAAATACGCGATATGCGCTTTCCCCTCCTCCGTCAGTGCGCTTTTCTCCACGCGGCGCGCGCTGCCGTCCGCTTCGCCGAGGATCATCGTCTTCAGCTGAAACTCCTCCCGGCGCGTCCGGTTATATTTCATATACTGAGGGCCGTTTGGCCGGATCGTACTGCTTCCGCGCCTCCAGACCGCCAGATAGGCGTTGGCGTACTGATCAAACCTGCCCTCCCTGACAACCTGATCGAAGGCCGCTCCCATATCGAAGAACGGATAAACCGGGAAATCGTACGCCGCGATCGTGTCGGTCAGATCCCCCTCCCGCGGCAGATACGCGTCGGAATAGATCGTCACCGGCAGCTTATAGTCCGGCATCGGGTAATAGAACTCCAGACTGCCGCTGTCTCCTCCGCCGGAAAGCCATCTGGTCAGCGAATCCTTCGACAGGCTGTGGACGTCCTTCGCCGCACCGGCCCAGTATTTGATCCCGAGGGGATTGCATACCGCCGCGATCAGTTCTCCGTCCGGCTTCAGAAGGGCCTTCGCCGCCTGGATCTGGGCTGCGCTCTCCTCCTCGCTCAGTTCGTCCTGCTCCAGATCGCCGACGATCACCACGTAATCGTATAGCCCCTTCGCCTGGGGAAGATACTCGGCCAGCGTTCCCTCCACGTAGCTGATATTCTGATATCCGTCCTGCCCGCTGTGGCGCAGGCGGTTGATCTCAAGATTGGCCCAGGAGGGATCGATGACATCCACCCGGGATACCTTCCGGGCATAGAGCCCCGTCAGGGCGCCGAAATCCGATCCTACCTGAAGAAGCGAGCTCTCCCTGCGGAACGGATACCATTCCAGCAGATTCTCCCTCTGGGGAGAGAGCGCGTAGAGAAATTCCAGCTTAGGATTCGCGCCGAGGATGGCCTTGACGTCGGCGCCGTAGGTCTTGATCAGACCAAGCAGCCTGCGTTCCACTTCTGTTCGTTCTTTCTCTGGTTTCATGATGTTCCTTTCGTATTGCCGGATTCTGTTTTGCCCGCAGCCTTCGCGGCTTCTTCTCTCTGCGCGGGCGGTTTCTTCTCCGCCGAGACCTCTGATTCCATATCATAGACCCCCACCGTGTTCTTGTTCGAGATCACGGTCAGGCTCAGCACGTCATAGAGGCGGTGATAGACTACATGCTCTCCCAGCTCAAAGCCGGTACAGCTCATGCTCAGCAGGTATTCCCCTCCCTGCAGCGTCATCTTCTGTGTAAATGAGACCTCATATTCATCTCCGTCCTGCACCGGCCGTATGTCGGTTCCCTCGTACATCGTATTCGTGCCGGTCAGCTCGGTTCCCTTCTTATCCTTGATCGTATACGTGAAGATCGGCGTCCGGATCGGCGCGTGGAAACGGATCTTCTCGCGGATCGTAAACCGTTCGCCCTTCAGCAGCAGATTCGTCAGGTTCCCCCGTCCGTCGAACAGTCCCATGTCGTAGATCTCCGCCCGGCCGTCTCCGTACTCGGTACGGTTGGGATTGACGGCCAGACTGTCCTTCATAAGCACGGGACGCGCCGTGTCTCCGCTTCCGCTCTCCTGTCCGCGGCCTCTTTCCCCGGACAGGCTCTCCGAACCGCCGCCGGCCGGATCCGCCGCTTTCCTCTCTTCGGCAAGCTCTGCCTCCAGCGACTCCATCTGATTCGCCAGGATCTTCTTATACAGATCCACCATATGACCGGCGGTTCCCTCGGCAATGAAGTTGCCTTTATTTAACAGTACGACCTTATCGCAGTACTTCAGAATGCTTCCCATATCATGGGTCACCATCAGGATCGTGGTTCCCTTCTTCCGGATCTCCTCCATACGCCGGTAGCACTTGGCCTGGAAGAACACGTCTCCCACCGACAGCGCCTCGTCCACGATCAGGATCTCCGGATCCACATTGATCGCCAGAGCGAACGCCAGCCGGACGAACATACCGCTTGAATAGGTTTTCACCGGCTGATTCACGAAATCGCCGATATCTGCGAAATCCAGAATATCCTGCAGCTTCGCGTCCATCTCCTTCCGGGAGAAGCCCATCATGCTCCCGTTCATATAGATGTTCTCGATGCCTGTGTAGTCCATATTAAAGCCGGCTCCCAGCTCCAGAAGCGCCGAGACCGTTCCGTTCACCGTCACCTCTCCGGAGGTAGGCGACAGAACGCCGGTAATGATCTTCAGAATCGTAGATTTGCCGGAGCCGTTGGTTCCGATGATTCCCACGGTCTGGCCCTTCTCCACGGAGAATGACAGGCCGTTTAGGGCATAGAATTTCCTGTGGTACTCCTTATGAAAGGGGTGCAGGGATTCCTTCAGCCTGTCAATCGGCTTGTCATACAGCTTATAGATTTTTGTCACATCTTTTACGATGATGGCATTCTCCATGAAGTTCCTCCTAAAGCACATCCGAGAAATGAGGCCGCAGCCGCTTGAACACCTTAAGCCCCGCCAGGAACAGTACGGCCGTAACCGCCCAGAAATAGACCGTCACAAGTGGCCGTTCCCAGAAGCCGCTGCCGGTCAGCATGCTGTCGCGGTATCCGGTGACCAGATACCAGACCGGATTCAGCTTCATAACCTGGTCCAGCCACGCCGGATGGTTCGCGAACATGGCCGGATCCCACATGATCGGGGTCACCCACATCCAGACCTGCAGAAAAATGCCGACGATCTGCGCCATGTCCTTGAAAAATACGTTGACCGCGCTGGTGAAATACACGACTCCCAGTGAGAATACCGTAGCTGCGAACGAATAGTATGCGATCTGCAGCCAGCTGATCCTGGGGAACGTCCCATACAGCAGAAACACCGCCACCATGATCAGCACGAAGATCACATGCACCATCAGGCAGGAGATCACCTTGATGACCGGCAGGATCTCCACCTGGAAAACCACTTTCTTCACCAGGTAATTATACTCCTGCAGGCACCCGGTTCCCGCGTTCAGCGCCTCGCTGACAAAAAACCACGGTACGATACCGGGGATCAGCCACTGCACATAGGGATATCCAGGAACCGGAGGCGCGTTCTTAAACCCCATCTGGAAGACGAAGAAATAAATCAGCACCGTAACCACCGGCTGGATGAACATCCAGATCACGCCGAAATAGGACCCTACAAAGCGCTTCCGGAAATCGGATTTCGCCAGGTCCCAGATCAGCTTCCGCCGTCTCACCATTTCTTTTGTCAGTGTGACCAGATAATTCATCGATGCCTCTCCCGCTGTCTCCATCTGTGATCCATTCCGGCCATAGCCTCTCGCCGGACATAAGCATTCTCCGCAAAGGCAGTCCGGCGCGATTTAGAATTTGAATGTATCCGCGAGGCCGCCCCACTTCGTATCTCTCTCGGAAAAGATCAGCTCCATCCCCTCCTCGACGGGCCACTTGATGCCGATCTCCGGATCATTCCAGATCAGACCGCCTTCGTCTCCGGGATGATAGAAATCTGTGACCTTGTAGGCAAACTCCGCCTCGTCCGACAGCACCAGAAAGCCGTGGGCGAAGCCCGGCGATACATAGAACTGCTTCTTGTTCTCCGCCGACAGCTCCACGCCGAACCACTGGCCGTAGGTCGGGGATTTGGCCCGCAAATCGACCGCCACGTCGAACACCCGGCCCCGGATTGCCCGGACAAGCTTCCCCTGCGGAAACTGCTTCTGGTAATGAAGCCCGCGCAGCACGCCCTTCACGGACATGGACTGGTTGTCCTGAACGAACACCATATCAAGCCCCTCGGCTTCAAAATCCCTCTGATTATATGTCTCCACAAAATATCCCCTGGCGTCCTCATGAACCTCCGGTTCGATCACGTACAGGCCCTCGATGTGGCAGGGAGTCACTTTTATTTTACCCATAGATCCATCTCCTTTTCGGCTTTCTTCTGAATTCTGCCGGCTGTGTATTCCGCGCGGCTCTCCGTCAGAGCCGCATACACACGACGCTGAACATACGCAGTACCACATATAGGTTGGCGCAGCACATCAAATACAATATACTACGGTTTCCATCCTTTGTCAAAACCAACCGGTCATTTTTGCACGCCATGAGAAATACCGGCAGAAACGGCAGGAAATACCTGCCCTGCACGCCTTCGATCACGGCGGAGGTCCGCGGCGTCCAGGCGATCAGCATGGAGAGCATGATCGCCGCCGTGCAGACCGCGCACACGGTAAAGATCCACCATCTCCGCCCGCCGGTAATGACCAGGTTTTCACCCGGTACGCGAAACGCCAGCAGCAGAAGTCCCGCCGTATAAAACACGATCAGGAAATACGGCACGTTCAGAACCGGATCCAGATTCCCCAGCTCCGATCCGATCATGGTCAGATGGTATTCGTCCAGATGATGAAGCAGCGTATTGTAAAACATCTGCAGCAGAAGCACGGGCCGGTGCAGAAGCAGCGTCAGGCTGAATCCTTCCTCGCCGCTGACGGGAAGCACGGTACTTGCAGCGGAGGCATAGGCGTTTACCACGCCGGCGTTTACCAGCGCCATGACCGCGGCCCACGCTCCCGCGACCAGAACCGCCGACGCCGCCCATTTCCCCCAGCCGCCGAACTTCCGGACCGGGATCAGCAGGCACAGACCCATCATCGCCGCGTAGACCATCTTGCAGGGACCGCCCGCCGCCATCAGAAGCGCCAGAAGCGCCACGTCCCAAAGCCGGACCCGCTCCCTGGCGTAGGCCAGATCCAGGCATACCGCCGTAAACAGGAACATGCAGGCCAGGATCATCACGTCGTAGGAAAAGGACGCCGACAGATGCAGCGTCATCGGAAGAAGCGCCACGCCGAAAAGCACCTCCCTGCCGAACGGGAGCCGTCTAAGCGCCAGCCATGTCATGCCAACGAAAAACAGCAGATTCATGAAACGCCCCATATAGGCAAGCCAGATGCTGTTCATGTGGAACAGCCTCGCCAGCACGATCCCTACGGTCTGCGGCAGATAGGCCGCAGGCGTCGTGTCCACCGTATAGAACCGGGTCTCGGCCAGCAGGCCGTCCCCTCCGCCCGCCGCGGCCAGCTGCTTCTGCTGCGGAGTCTCCGCTCCGGTCAGAAGATTGTGGACCAGACGGTAGGTATCCTCCTTAAGGGTCTGCCCGGCGGCCGTCGCTTCCGTACTGCCGTCCGCGGCCTTCCAGTAGGCGCCGGAGGTATCAATCACGTAATCTCCTTCGGAATCTTCAAAGACCCAGTCCTGCACGCGGACCAGGGTACGGCCTTCGTCGGACCGGACCGGCTGTCCCAGGACCCGGCTGGAAAGCTCGTACGCCGTAAGGTAGTGGCTGATCTCGTCGGGAGCCGACATCGGCGGAAACACAAACAGGTACAGAAGGCCCAGAAGCAGTCCCGCCGCCGGATAGATCTGAACCAGACTCAGCCGACGCCCGCGTATCTGGCCCTGCAACAGCCAGCCAAAAAGGATCGCGGCGCCAAGCGCCGGCACCCACAGCGCCAGATACCATCCGGCAAGCCATGCGTCCCCCGCAGCCTCCGCCCCTGCGCGTACATCGAACAGATGCCAGAGGCCAAGTACGGCCAGCGCCCCGGTTGTGATCCCGATCATCGCCAATCCATGTCTGTCTTTCATCAGTCCCTCCACGCCTGCTTTGTCTCTTCCGTCTTCTCATCCAGAAGCTTCTGAAGCTGCGCCTTCTCTTCCTGATTCTTCTTCTCGTCAAGCGCCATCTTCTGCACCAGCTCCCGGATCTTCGTCTCCATCTGGGAAATGTGGATCGTCATGTAGAACACCTTTACGATCAGCACGAAGATCGCAAACAGGAACAGAAAGTTCGCCGTAGAATAGATCCCGAGGCAGTGCGCCGCGAAATCCGCCGCCGCCGGAAACAGGCTGAAAACCACCAGTACCAGCGCCAGCACGATCCAGAATACCGCGCTCTCGATCTGCATCTTCGACTGGCGGATCCTGCGCATCATCAGAAACAGGGTTCCTACCGACACAAGGATCAGCGCGACCCGCAGCGTCATCGTCATCATAACCGCTCCCTCACTTTCCGTATTCTGTCCGGGCAACCGGACCCGCGGCGCTTACCGGGCCGCAGCTCCGCCCTTCTTCCAGTATTCCCGGTCCGCGCTGCACCAGAGCACGACCCGCTTTGGCAGATGCCGGTACAGCTTTCCAAGGCGGTAGCCGAGAAATTTCATGCCGCTTCCGGCCACCAGCGACGGCAGGAGCCATCCCCGCCCGGTTCGGATCAGCCACATGGCCGTCTGCTTCACCATTCGGATTCCCTCTCCCTCGGAAGGTATCCCGGCGAATACCTCCGGATGATCCGTCTGGGACACCGCCAGATCGAAATTCCGCCGGAACTGCTGCAGAAAGGTCAGATTGTGAGAATGGATCACCTTCGCGTCCGCCGCGTAGGCCACCGCGTAACCGGCCTTCATCGCTCCCGCCATATAGATCATGTCTTCATTAAAGATTGTCCGGTTCACAAACCCGCCCTGCTTCTCGAACACGTCTCTGCGGTAAGCGCAGCAGACGTTGGAGGCAAAATAGGTTTTGATCCCAAGCTCCGGCAGATCCCGAATCGTCTTGATCCGGCTCTGATCCGGATAGTTGAAATTTCTCGTAAAACGCTCGATCGCCCTGCAGTCTCTGGCCGGAAGCTGCCTGGCGTACGCCGCGGCCACCGTTTCCTTCCCCGGCCCCTTCTGTCCGAGAGCCGCCGTCAGACATTCTACCAGCCGGTTGTCCTGGGGGACCGCGTCCTCGGTCATGAAGATCATCACGTCCGCGGAGGAATAGCCGGCGCCGCGGTTCCTGGTAGCCCCGTGGTCAAACTCCGCTTTCGTCAGGCTGTGAATCTCCACGTTCGGGATCTTCCGGAAGCTGTCCTCATCCCAGCCGCCGCCCTGCGTTTTCATGATAATGATCCGGCTGACCGGACAGGTCTGCTTCTGGAGCATCGCCAGAAGCCTGGCAAACCGTCTGTCCGGCCGGTATACCGGAATGATCACATCCACTGTCGTTTCTGTTCTGTCGTCCATGTTTTCCCTTCCTGTCATTCCCCGGCCGTCCGTAAGGTACGCCGGATCATTTCCCCGCCGCGGCGCGTTCCCCTCCGGCTACAGCCAGCCAGCCGCAGCCTGCAAAGCCCGCGGCCATGACAGCCATCAGCGCCAGATACGCATACGCTGCGCCGAAAATCCCGCTCCGCCGCACCATAACCGGCGCCAGGACCGCGGCCAGCGCCGTCATCACCGCGTAGATACCGAATATCGTCTTCTGCCTGCGCAGGATCACAAGCACATAGTAATACAGATTCAAAAGCGCGTAGAAGCCGCCGCCCAGCACCACCGCCGTGAACGGAACATGGTACCGTACCAGACTTCCCGCGTAAGCATTTCCCAGAACCGTCTCCATAATCCCCAGCACGGGGCGGCCCAGAAACCACGCCAGTCCCACCGCCAGAAGGCTCAGCGCGCCGATCAGACCGGAGATCCGCACAAGCATCCGCTTAAATCCCGCGAAATCCCCCTCCGTCCAGCTGCCGGTCAGCCAGGTAAGAACCGGCCTTATGACAAAGCCCGCCGCCAGGTTGATCACCGACGTAGGCATAAAGATCATATTAAAATACCCGGACGCCGCATCGTCCATATGGGCGTCGATCGCATATTTTGCCGCCGAAAAGATATAAAAATCCAGAAATACCGAAACAAACAGCAGCGACGCCGCTCCAGTCAGCGGCCCCATACGCTTCCGGTTCCAGTTTCTGTCCACGAAAGGCATCCGGCGGATCACGACTGCGTCGAACAGCAGCACGCCTGCGATCTGCGCCGCAACGGCCGCCGCGCAGGCCGCCGGCAGCGACCGGCTCGCAGTCAATACCGTCAGAAACACCGTCACCGACAGAAGCGTCCGAAAGGTATTGGACTTGCCGGTCAGATGGAGGTGCCCCTGCCGCTGGAACTCGGATTCATATACGTCGGCCAGTCCGTCGATCACCTTATAGCAGACCAGCAGAAACACGGCGGCCGTCTTCTCGGGCGCGTAACCGCTCAGCAGAAGATACGCCGCCCCGCACAGAACGGCGGCGGCGCAGGTCAAAAACCGGTGATGCAGATAATCCCCGAAACGGTACTCGCCGCGGCCGTCCGTGATCTGGAACGGGCGCAGGCCGAAATACGCCACGATGAACATCTGCTGGCCGAGGGTGCTGTAGCCGAACGCGAAGATACCGCCCTGCTCCTCGCCGGCGATCCGCATGACCAGAAACGCGAGGACCATGCTGGCGGACGCATAGCAGAAGCTGCCGATCATGTTCCAGACGATATTCTGTTTTTCCCTGTGAGGGCCGGCGCCCATCAGGAGGGCGGACCAGCGGGACAGGATGTGGGACATGAGAGGGACTCCTTTCGCGGGGGCGGTTTTTGTACGAAACCGGGAGCGCTGGACGCGGCTCCGCAGTGCGGCGCTCGGGAACCTGCGGTTCCCTCGCTCGCGGGCGTTCGCCCTATGAATTCGCACTGCCCGTTGTTTGGCGAAATGTCTGTATCAAAAAAATAGACAAAAGCATCCGGATCATATAGCCGGCGGCTACGGTTGGCTTCAGGTAGCTTTCGCCGCCCTGCCGCGGAGCGATCACTACGGGGACCTCAGCGACCTTCGCGCCCTGCTTCAGCAGATAGGAGATCGTATCCGGCTCCGGGCCGTAGTTCAGCTTCAGGGCAAACTCCCGGATCATACTCCGGTTGAACATCCGCATACCGGAGGTGGGATCCGCAACCTTCACCCCGGTCGTCAGACGGATCGCCGCCGAAAGGATCCTGCTGCCGATCATCCGCATGGAAGCCCCCTTATGGCCTTCCACGAAACGGCTTCCGATCACGATGTCGCAGCCCTCGTTCATCTTCCGGAACATGGGCTCGATATACTCCGGCCTGTGCTGCCCGTCCCCGTCAAACTGGATCGCGCAGTCGTACCCTTCCAGGTACGCATACTTCATCCCGGCTTGAAAGCAGCCGGCCAGCCCCAGATTCACCGGCAGATCCAGCAGGTTGTAGCCGTTCTCCCGGCAGATCTGCGCCGTGCGGTCCGTCGAACCGTCGTTGACCACAAGATAGTCGAACTGCGGACATATCCGGATCAGCTCGTCCACCACCGCGCGGATATTCGCCTCTTCATTATACGCCGGTATTATGATCAGTAATCTGTTCTCCATCCTCCGTCACCATCTCATTCCCAGTATTTCCGTCAGAAAGCGGACCTCGCAGAGAACCGCTGCCAGCCAGATGCGCGCGCACATCCGGGCAAACGGTCCCGCGTGAAGGTATCTCCGGTAATAGTAGAGCCGGCTTCTGTGAAGGATCCGCTGCTTAGCCGTAATGCTCCCGGCGCTTTTGTCAATGCTGACCGAATGGGCATGTACATAGAAGGCGTCCGTAACCAGCACCTCCTTAAGCCCCATGGCCCGCACCTTCTGGCCGAGCACCTTTTCCTCACAGTACAGGAACAGATTCCGGTCGAACAGACGCCTGGCCTGGCTGTCGGTAAAGCAGCTCCTCTTCAGCAGGAAGAACGAGCCCGGCACCGCCCCCACCAGACGTCCCGCGCCGTCCGCAGCCGGCGGAAGCTTCCCGACCGGCGTCGTGATGAGCCGCCTGAAGATCCTGCGGGAGACCAGCCCCGCATCCAGCAGCTCCTTCCACAGGGGAACCAGATCCCAGTAGCTGAACAGCTCCCTGCCGTCCGGACTTCTGACCATGGCGGAGCCCACCGCTCCGTCCGCCTGCCGCTCAAGGGCGTCCCGCACCCGCAGTATCGTCTCTTCCGAGATGCGGATGTCCGGATTGGCGATCATGATGTATTCCGGATCATCGTGCCGCAGGGCGTAACAGATCCCTGCCTGGTTCCCGAAGCCGTACCCTCCGTTCTCCTTTGTCCGGAGCAGACGCACATTCCGTCCGGCAAGAGCCTCCCTGAGCTTCTTCCACTGGCCGTCCCGTGAATGATTGTCCACAACGATCAGACCGTCGATGCTCGCATAGCCTTCCAGCTGCCGGACCAGCTCCGCAGTGGTATCGCTGTCATTATAATTCAATATAATACAACTAATATTTCCCATTTTTCTTACATTCCATAGTCATTTTATTTACGATTTTACAATATCCGGCAAAAAAAGTAAATCACATATGGCATTTTTCGCATAAATGTGGTAAATTAAGAAAGGTACACCAATCACAGGAGGAATTGCGTATGCGCAAAATATACCGCAGAACCTTAACCTTGCTGCTGACCGCCGCGATGTTGTCTGGTTATACATTGCAGGCGTCCGCATCCGGACCGCTGGGAAATGCGGTATCGGAACCGGAACCACAGCCGGAAGTCTCCGCGGAAACCCATTCGTCCGGTCCGATGTCAGGGCCCATGTCCGGACCCATGTCCGGTCCGATGTCAGGAAGCAGCAGCTCCCAGGCTTCAGGGATCCCCAAGCCGGAGGCGACCTCCGGACCTCTTGGTCCGCTTAACACCTCCCCCGCGCCGGAAGAGACCGAACAGCCTGCCGCTGAACAGCCGGCTCCGCAGCCGGCGAACAACCTGGCCTCTCTGGCCGAGGACGTTCAGGAGATCATCGGCTCGACCTTGGTCAGTCTGACGATGCTTCAGCCGGATCTGACCTGGACTCCGGTCATCTATACGCCCTCCGGCGTTATGACGACCAATAACCAGGGCTTCATGACCATGAGCCTTTACATCCATTCCCTGCCCGGCGACATCCAGTATCGGACCTATACTTCCTCGACCGGCTGGACCAACTGGTCGATCAACGGCGACCATACCGCATGGAACCAAGGCGTTCTGGTAGAGGCCGTGCAGATCCGCCTGGAATCCATCCCGGCAGATTATTATGACATCTATTACGCCGCCACCTTAAGCGACGGCACCGTCTGCGACTGGGCGCGCAACGGAGCGACCAGCGGAACCATGGCGTCCGGCAAGTATATCGCCGGCATGCAGATCGCCCTGTATCCGAAGGGCACCGGACCTGCAGCCAACACGGCCAAAAGCGTCAGCGCTCCGGCCTACGAGGGCATCAGCTTTAACGGCGGCGCCCCCACTTATTCCAGCGGAACCGGCCAGCCCTTCACCGGATGGTTATGGTATGACAACACGACCCGCTACTATTTCGTGGACGGCAACGCCGTGACCGGCTGGCAGTCGATTGACGGCTACCGTTACTACTTTGAAGCGGACGGCAGGCTTGTGACCGATCTGGAGCCGTACTTAAACTCGGGCGGTCCGTTCTATCTCCGCATCAACAAGCAGATGAACTGCATCACCGTTTACATTCAGGATGAAGAAGGGAATTACACGATTCCCTATAAGGCGTTCCGCTGCTCGACCGGCGACGACACGCCCATCGGTACCTTCCGCACGCCGGAGAAGTACCGCTGGCAGCTGATGGTGACCGGAGAATACTGCCAGTTCTGTACGCGGCTGGGAAGCGGACTGCATATCCTGATGCACTCCGTCATTTACGAAACGAACAATCCGTACACGCTGAAGAATACGACCTACAATTATCTGGGCTACAGCCGGTCCCACGGATGCATCCGTCTTCTGACGAGAGACGCCAGGTGGATCTATGAGCACTGCCCGCTGGGCACCACGGTCAACGTATACGAGTCCAGTATCCCCGGACCGTTCGACCGCCCCGGCATTCCGGAATTCATCACGGATTCCCAGACATGGGATCCCACCGATGTGGAAGTCCCGGAGAACGGACTTCAGTAACGATCTTCATGATACGTCACGACAAGAGGCTGTCGAAGCAGTCCCGGGAGACCGGCTTTCGACAGCCTCTTTTATGTCGTTCTGAAATACTCCTCATAGGGCGTATCCGGATCCACAACGAGCCCGCCGTGGATCGTGGGCGCTTTCGCCGGAGTCATATACTCGCCGTATTCCGCGCGAAGCCTGCCGTCGTACCCCGCCGGAACCGGGATCTGCCGGTTTTCAAAGGGCATGCGCACCGCCTCCGCAAACCACTCGCGTCTCCACTCCGGATGGTCCGTGTGCCGCAGAAACACGATATCGCAGACATATTCCGTATTCTTCCCGGCATAGCGCGTACAGATCCTCTCATAGAACCGATACGCCGTCTTCATCGGGATATGCAGAAGTTTTCCCAGTTTATGGAGCAGATATCCCGCCGCCGTCCTGGTTTCATAATAATCGAACCGGTACCAGGTATAAAGGGTCATCCAGACGATATCGAGCTCCTTCATCCACAGCTTCCGCCGGAAGGTTCCGTCCGGCATCGCGTCCAGCGGGAACAGATCCACGAAGATCCCGCAGTTGTACCCGGCCTTTCGGTCCTCCTCGCTGCAGCCGGTCGTCCGGCTGTCGCGGAGCTGGGCGTGGGCCCGCAGGTAGTTCTCCTCCGTATACGCCGTCTGCAGCTTCAGATGGGGCGGAAGCTTCGCGGGCGCAGCCTGCACGAAGCGCTCATAGTCTTCGCGCAGCATGACCAGATCGATGTCGTCGTCCCAGGGAATATATCCGCCGTCCCGAACGGCGCCGATCAGCGTCCCGCTGTCGGCAAAATACCGGATCCCGTATTTGGCGCAGATCCGGTCGATCTCATCCAACATGGCCAGCTGAACCGCCCAGACGCGCTTGGTCCGGGCGGTAACACGATATTCGTTTCGGATCTCTTCCCTGTAAAAATCGCGGTTCTCCATCTATTCCTCCCTGTGTGCCCTGCGCAGCAGACGCACCGTCTGTTTCATCAGAAATTCATCCCGGAGAAGATACAGTCCCAGGAAATACACTGCCGCCCCGGCGCACACCTGCAGGACCGTCGCAGCCGGTCCGACGGCCGTACGGCACCCGATAACCAGCACCGCAGCCAGCATCACAGCGGCGGCAAGAAGCCGTTTCCAGCTCAGTCTTACGAGCATCCCCGGCCGGATATCACGCCGGCAGAGATACAGATACATGCCGGTAATGAACAGCTCCGCCAGGAGCGATGCGGCCGCCGCGCCGGCGGAAGCCAGACGGGGGATCAGCAGCAGATTCAGTATCATATTCAGCACGGCGCCTGCCACGATCACTTTGGCGCTTTTCGCCCGCAGACCGCCCGGCGTCAGCAGCTGGCTCCCCATGCAGTCGCTTAAGCCGACGATCACGACCAGCGGGCAGAGCACATACAAAAGCCCGGCCACCGGCCCGTAACCGTCTCCCAGAAACCAGGGCACGAACCCCTTCGCGATACCGGCGAGCCCGATGGCGATGGGTACCGCCAGCATCAGCACGAAATCCAGGGAATCCCGGATCCGTTCACGGATCTCTTCCGTCCTCCCCGCGGCAAACAGGTAGGACATTCTCGCCGACATGACGGAATTGAACGAAATGATCAGGATCTTCCCCATATTGACAAAGCCGGTCGCGTATTCATAATAGCCGTTCTGGGTCTTGTCCCCGCCCGAAAACCAGCCGATCATGGTCTTGTCCAGGATCGTGTAAACCGAGGTGGCGATCGTGGGCACGAAGTAGACCATGGTTTCCTTCAGATGCCGTCTGATCCGCAGACTGCGCAGGTCCACCGGATCGATAAAACGCTTTACGCCCGCCCACATGGACAGATTCCCCAGAAGGCCGGTCGCCGCCAGAAGCGCCACATACAGCAGAAGATCCTGCCGGCTCTTTACGAACAGGAACATGCAGAGAATGCCCGCCAGCTTCACGGCGATATTGCGTGCGGCGATCAGACCGTACCTTTCCAGACCGCCAAACAGCCACGAGATGTCTGTCGGAACCGCCAGAAGCGTCATGGTCAGAACCGCGTAATACGGCGCGTACCGGTCGGAGAAACCGATCAGCGCCGCCCAGACGGCAAGGCATACCGCCGTCGTCATAAGGCACAGGCACTCGATCTCCCAGAATGTCCGGCTGAGCGCCGCACGGTCGTCGCGGTTCCTCGCCGCTTCCCTCTGGCCGTATGTGGCCGTTCCCAGCGCGGCGGCTATCGCAAAATACTGGGCCACCGAAGCCGTGTAGCTCTGCACGCCAGTTCCTTCCGGCCCCAGTACCCTGGAAATATAGGGGGTCGTGATAAACGGGGTCAGCAGCGTCATGACCTGATAGATTAAGTTGTAGATATAATTTTTCCGGATACTGGGCGAAGCGGATGCGCCGCCCTGCCGGATGCCGTCTGCTTCCATGCGTCTGCTCCCGATCCCGATTGAGCGCGGACCCAAACCGGCGTCCGCAGTTGTTTTTTTACAAAGTATATCATCTCGACTGCCGTCTCGATGGAGACACTCGTCACATGCCGGTTCATGCAGGCATGACCGTCACTTTCCTCGTTAGTATACCATGTTTTCCCCCCGTTTTCAACGTGCGGGCGGCTATTGACTTTTCTGCTGCATTATCCTAAAATGAGGACAGCAGACGGCCGCGGCCTACGCGGCCCGAACGAAACCATATACGGACGGGGGACGGCTATGAACGCTGGCGTGATCATCGTCACCTACAATCGGATACAGCTGCTTAAGGAATGCCTGGAATGCGTGATGCGGCAGACGCAGCCCTTTCGCCGGATCTGCGTCGTAGACAGCGCCAGCACAGACGGAACCGGGGATTTCCTGGATGAACTGGCGGCCGGGGACTTTTCTCTCATGGATGACCCGGACGAAGCCTCCGCTTCCGGGCCGGATCTCACGGTCTGCCATTTGGACCGAAATTACGGCGGCGCAGGCGGTTTCTCCGCCGGGCTGAAGCTAATGCGCGACAGCGGCTGCGACTGGCTTCTTCTGATCGACGACGACGCCATGCTGCGGCCGGATTATCTGAAGCGGCTGGCGGACGCCGTGAAGGATACGGACTATCTGGCCTGTTCCGGGACGGTGCAGACCCTGGGCGTTACCGATACCCTGCACCGGCGGAGACTGGCGAACGCCTGTCTCATGACCTATAAGCCCGTAGCTCCGCGTGAATATGAAGCGGATACCTTTTCCTACGATATCGGCACCTTCTGCGGTCTGATGCTGCAGACGGATCTGGTACGAAGGATCGGGTTCCCCAAAAGCGAATATTTCATCTGGTTCGACGATACGGAATACTGCCTGCGGTTTCGGAAGCTGACCCGCATCCTGAACGTGAACGGGGCAGTTCTGGACCATAAAACCGCGCCGGCCTCCGACGCCCCCGCCGTCAGCTGGAAGAACTATTACGGCTTCCGCAACTCCATCGATATCGGGCGGACCTATTCGACCCATCCGGCGGTATACATGGCTTATATATGGCTGAACCATCTGGCGCATATTCTGATCGACAGCGCCGGGATCCTGATGGGAAACCGGCGGGAGGAAAGACGGTACCGGCGGCAGATCTACATCGACGTGCTCCGCGGCCGCCGAAGACCTCCCCGCGGCAGGGATCCGCGGTATCTGCCGGGAAGCGGCTTTGGCGCATGAACTCCGTACGGCAGGCAGCCGGGCGCGGTGCAGAAACGGCGCCGGTTCCGTTCGATACGCAATGACCAAACGATAAGGAGAACCGATATGCAGGCAATCATTCTGGCTGCGGGCATGGGGAAACGCCTGAAGCAGCTGACGCAGAACAATACAAAATGTATGGTAAAGGTAAACGGAGTCCCTCTGATCAACCGGACCCTGAAACAGCTGGAGGCCCTCTGCCTTACCAGGATCGTTATCGTCACCGGCTACGAAGGGCAGCGGCTGAGAGATCACATCGACAGTCTCGGCGTCCGGACGCCTGTCGTCTATGTGGGCAATCCGATCTACGATAAGACCAACAACATCTATTCCCTCTATCTGGCCAGAGACTATCTCCTTCAGGAGGATACGCTTCTTCTGGAATCGGACATCATTTTCGAGGATTCGGTGCTGCGCTGCCTGGCGGAGGATCCCAGGGACAGCCTGGCCCTGGTAGCCAGATACGAGTCCTGGATGGACGGAACCTGCGTGCGCCTGTCGGAGCAGGACGACATCGAGGCGGTCATTCCCGGAAGCAAGTTCCGGTTCTCCGAAGCCGACTCCTACTTTAAGACCGTCAATCTCTACAAGTTCGGCCGGGACTTTTCCCGCCATTACTATGTGCCCTTCCTGGAAGCCTATATCCAGGCCCTGGGGAACAACGAATACTACGAGCAGGTCCTGAAGGTGCTGGTGGCTCTTGACAATCCCGGCATCAAAGGCAAACGCCTCGACGAGAACCAGCGCTGGTACGAGATCGACGATATTCAGGATCTGGACATCGCCGAATCCATGTTTGCTCCCGAAGGAGACCGCGTCCGCCTGCTGTCCCGCCGCTACGGCGGCTATTGGCGTTATCCGCAGCTGGTGGATTTCTGCTATCTCGTCAACAGCTATTATCCCCCGCGAAAGCTTCTGGACGAAATGAAAGCCAATTTCGACGCGCTGGCCTGCCAGTATCCCTCCGGCATGTACGTCAATTCCCTGCTTGCCGCCCGGAATTTCTCCCTGCGTCCCGACCAGATCCTGGTGGGCAACGGAGCCGCGGAGCTGATCCGCTCGGTTCTGGGAACCCTAAGCGGGAAGCTGGGCGTGATACGGCCGACCTTCGAGGAATACTGCAGCCGCTATCCGGCCGAAGATCTCGTGGTCTATTATCCCGGCGGCGACTGCTTCGCCTACGGCGCGGAGGATCTGATCCATTATTTTGAGGATAAGAAAATCCGCAATCTGGTCCTGGTCAACCCGGACAATCCCTCCGGCAATTATCTGTGCCGCAGGGATATGGAACGTCTGATCCGCTGGACCGGCGAGCGCGGCATTACGCTGATCGCGGACGAGTCCTTTGTTGATTTTGCGGACGAGGAGAACGCCTCGCTGATGGACGAAGCGCTCCTGGACCAGAATCCCCATCTGGTCGTGATCAAAAGCATCTCCAAATCCTACGGGATTCCCGGTCTGCGCCTGGGCGTGGCCGCCAGCGGCAATTCCGGCCTGATCGGACGTCTGAAGAAGGATGTGGCGATCTGGAATATTAATTCTTTCGGGGAATTCTATCTGCAGATAGAAGAGAAATACAAAAAAGACTATCTCCGGTCCCTGACCCTGGTCCGGGCGGAACGGGCCCGTTTTGCGCAGCAGCTTGCGGAAATTCCCGGCCTGCGCGTCATTCCTTCCCAGGCAAACTACCTGATGGTAGAGCTTACGGCGCCGGCCGGCGCTTCGAAGCTGGCCGAACGGCTGCTGAACGGGTATCACATTTTAATCAAGGATCTGTCCGCCAAGGCCGGCGTCGGCGAGCGGTTTATCCGTCTCGCCGTGCGGAACCGGGAAGACGACGACAGACTGATCGCCGCGCTTCGGGAGACCCTGACGGGCGATCTGTTGTAAATCGAAGCCCCGTTTATCTCTTCCTGCGGGCGTCGGTCACCCGCATTCCCAGCAGGCGGCTGATCAGACGGCGGGCAGGCGGACACACGACAGTCAGATAATCCATCAGATGATATGCGAACAGATAGAGCTCACGGCCTTTCTCCTTCGGCGTTCCGGCCCAGGGGGTAAGGGCCAGATAATTTTCATACGCCTTCCGGTAATGGTTCCGGTTTCCCGCATACCAGGGACGTTCGTCGCCGGCATAATGGATGACGACCGGATGGCGCTTCGCTTCGCGCAGCTCCTCCTCCCTGACCGCATCTCCGTAAAGCGGCTCCTGCCTGACCAGCTCCCTGTAGCTGAAATACCGGTAATTCGTGAAGAAATTATACCGCGGCGGCAGGGGCAGGATCCGCCCCTTCAGGGCGCCGTTGATCGTATCCTGATCGCAGGCGAACAGGCCGCCGCCCTTTTTCTCGTAGAAATCCAGCAGAAGCCGCTCCGCGCCGGTCTGGCGCCAGCGCTTCAGATCGATCAGTAGCACCCCCGAATTGACGTAAATATCCCGGTCCGACAAACCGCATTCTCTCCTGACTTCCTTATAGATCGTCGGCTCCATGACCGCGCCCAGCACATTTCCGCGAAGCTCCGTACGCCAGAGCTCCTGAACCGACTGCACCACCACGGTATCGCAGTCCAGATACAGGACCCGTTCCACATCCATGGGCAGAAGACTTCCCACGAACAGACGGCCCATGGCGCTGACGTCGAAGCCTCGGGTATCGATCTCACAGGAAAACCGCGCCTTCACATCATTAAGCTCCACGAAGCAGAGCTCCCGCCCGTACTGCGCCGCGATGGATTCCAGCCGTTCACGGTTCTCGCCGCCGATCCCCATGGAGATCACATAGACCGTAAGCTGCCTCACGCGCCGGTTCCGGTCGAAGAGGGAAAGCATGGACACGGCCAGATGTCTGGCGTAGTTATCGTTGGACGCATAAACGACGTTCATGGAACGACCTCCTGCTGCTTCAATTCACCAAAACCGCCCCGATGCGGCTCTCAGATCCGCTCCGCCGCCCGCTTCAGGGCGGATTCGATCACCTTGTCCATATCGTAATACTTATACTCGGCCAGGCGGCCGCCGAAGATCACGTTCTGCTCCTCTGCCGCCAGCTTCGCATACCGGGCGTACAGCTCCTGGTTCTTCGCGTCGTTGACCGGATAGTAGGGCTCCATGCCCTCCTGCCAGGCGGCGGGATACTCGCGGGTGATCACCGTCTTCGGCTGGGTTCCAAACTCGAAATGCTTATGCTCGATGACGCGGGTGTAGGGCGTCTCCCGATCCGTGTAATTGACCACGGCCACGCCCTGGTAGTTATCCGTATCCAGAAGCTCCGACTCGAAGCGGAGGCTGCGGTATTCCAGCTTGCCATAGCGGTATCCATAATAGGAATCGATGGTTCCGGTATAGACCACCGTCTCTCCCATCGCGTCGTATTTCTCCCGGTTTTCCAGATAATCTGCGTCCAGCTCCACGTCGCAGCCCTCAAACAGCTTCCCCACGATCACATTGTAGCCGCCGATGGGAATGCCCTGGTAGAGGTCGTTGAAATAGTTGTTGTCATAGGTATAACGAACCGGCAGGCGCTTGATGATGAACGCCGGAAGATCCCTGCAGTCGCGGCCCCACTGCTTCTCGGTGTAGCCCTTGACCAGCTTCTCATAGATATCGCGGCCCACCAGACTGATGGCCTGCTCCTCCAGGTTCCGCGGCTCGCCGGAGACGCTGCCCTTCTGCTCGTCGATGATCGCCTTCGCCTGCTGCGGCGTGGAAATCCCCCACATCTTACTGAAGGTATTCATGTTGAACGGCATGTTGTACATCTCGCCCTTGTAATTGGCCACCGGACTGTTGGTGTAGCGGTTGAACTCGGCCAGGCTGTTCACAAAGTCCCAGACCTGCCGGTTGCTCGTATGGAAAATATGCGCGCCGTACTTGTGGACATGGATGCCCTCCACATCCTCGCAGTAGATATTGCCGCCCAGATGGCTGCGCTTCTCCACCACCAGGCAGGTCTTCCCCGCCTTCCGGGCCATATAGGCCCAGACTCCGCCGAAGAGTCCGGCGCCGACAATCACATAGTCATACTTTTTCATGATAAAGGTTCCTCGTTTCTGCCGTATTCTCCGGTTCCGCCGTCTTCCTCCGCGGCGTCCCCGACTTCTCCGCCCGCTTCCGCTCAGGCTTCTTCGCCGCGGTCCTGCGCCTCGTCTTCGGCTCAGGCTCCGTCTCCACCGTCTTGCCGATCAGCACCACAATGGACCGCGCGTCCACCGTATACGCTTTCTGGTTCTCCAGAAGCGGCTCCGCTCCCGGCTCCCAGAAGCCGTTCACATCCTTCCGGGCTGTATCCATGGCCGCGAACCACCGCCTGTCCTTCGGCAGGTTCGGCATGGCGAATTCACACGGCTCCCAGTGCATATTGTACATGACATAAAGGAAATCGTCCGGACCTCCGTCCGCCTTCTTCCCGTATAGACCGCAGTACAGCACGCCCAGCTGCCGCCGGAAATGCTCGAATTCCGGATACCAGGCGTTGACGCCGTGGAACGACACGTCCGGACAGCCGCATGCCAGATGATCCATCAGCTTCGGCTGCTCCGCCATATGAAGCACCGGATGGGCCTTCCGGAATGCAATGGCCTGTTTCGCGAATTCATAGACCGTCCGATTGCTGCGCAGCCGGCTCCAGTTGAGCCAGGAGACCTCGTTGTCCTGGCAGTAGGAATTGTTATTGCCGGCCTTGGTATGGCCGAATTCGTCGCCGGCCTCCAGAAGCGGCGTTCCCTGGCTCAGAAGCAGCAGAAGCATGGCGTTGCGCAGCTGCTTCTTCCTGAGATCCGCGATCTTCTTCTTCCGGGTCGGGCCTTCCTCGCCGCAGTTCCAGCTGAGATTGTAGTCCGTACCGTCCTGATTGTTCTCGCCGTTGGCCTCGTTGTGCTTCCGGTCATAGGAGACCATATCCATCAGCGTAAAGCCGTTGGTATGAGCCATGTAATTGACGACGCCCATATCCTTCGGATTCCGGATGATGCGGTCCATGACCGTGCGGAGCATCCCCTCGTCGCCCTTTAGGAAGCGCCGCATATCCTGCTCAAAGCCGTCGTTGTATTCCACGCGAAGGCGGGACATCCCGCTCTGTACGGACGCCGGAGTGCTTCCCGGTCCCGGCTTCCGGGAATCGGACTCCTTCATCGGAATTCCGATATACTTTTTCTGCCGCCATCCGGCTCCGCCTGCGCCGTCCCAGCTGTTCGCGAACAGCTTCACGCCTCTCAGATACGGATCATCGCCCGCTAAAGCGGCAGGCACATTCCCTACCAGATGAACGCCGTCCAGATGGAATTCCTTCACCCAGTAGCGTACCACATCCAGCACGAACGACGCGTTCTCGGTGCCGTTAAAGAACAGCTCGGGCACCAGCTCCATCCCGTTTTCGTGCAGCTCCTTCACCAGACTCTTCAGCTCCCGCACCGGATCCCTGCGCTTGCCGGAGCTGTATGCCGCCTTCGGCGCGAAATAGAACCCGTCCGCGTATCCCCAGTAATTCAGTCTTCCGGTGAACGTGGTCCGCGTAAACGGCCCCTGTCCGTCCTGTGTAATGACCTCCTGAAACTCTGTCACCGGCATCAGCTCCACCGTAGTGACGCCCAACTCCTTCATATACGGAATCTTCCGGGCGAGAGCGGCAAAGGTACCCCTGTCCCGCACGCCGGAGGTATTATGCTTCGTAAAGCCCCTCGTATGCACGCGGTAGATCACGCAGTCCTCCATTGGGATCTCCGGCCGCCGGTCGTCCCCCCAGTCGAACTCATCCATCTTCACCGGCGAACGCAGCAGCCGCTTCATATGCTCCGGGTCTCCCCAGTCCTCCCAGCCGCGCATGGCCCGCCCGCAGGGATCCGCCATCCGCTGTCCGTCCACCTCAAAGCAATACTCCAGATCCCTGGGCAGCGTACCGGTATATTCCAGCGCGATCCGCCAGACGTCGCCCATCCGCTCCTTCGGATCCATGGGGACGGTCTGCCACGGTTCCTCCTCCCCGCGCTTTAAAAACACCAGGCTGCAGCTTTCGCCCGGCCAGATCACAGACGCATACAGCCGGTTCTTCGCCACAGTCAGTCCCATGGGGCAGTTCCCCTGTTCGCCGACTAACACCTTAAACTGCTTCATGAACGTTCTCCTTCTCCCCCACAAGACCAGACAATATCTACGATATTACCAGCTCTACCGGACAGTGATCCGATCCGAACACCTCCGTATGGATCGCCGCGCTCCTAAGCCGGTCCTTCAGACATTCCGACACGCAGAAGTAATCGATACGCCACCCGGCGTTCTTCTCCCTGGCCTTAAACCGGTATGACCACCAGGAGTAGATTCCTTCCTGATCCGGATAGAAATACCGGAACGTGTCGATGAACCCCGCCTCCAGAAGCTTCGAAAACTTCTCCCTCTCCTGATCCGTAAAGCCTGCGTTGTTCCGGTTGGACTTCGGATTCTTCAGATCGATCTCCCTGTGAGCCACATTCAGGTCGCCGCAGAAGATCACCGGCTTCTTCTGCTCCAGCCCCTTCAGATACGCCAGAAACGCGTCCTCCCAGGTCATGCGGTAATCCAGTCTCGCCAACCCGTCCTGGGAATTGGGCGTATAGCAGGTGACCACATAGAAATCCTCATATTCCGCCGTGATCACGCGCCCCTCGTGGTCGTGCTCCTCCACGCCGATGCCGTAAGCCACGGAAAGCGGCTCCGTCTTCGTAAACAGGGCCGTACCCGAATATCCCTTCTTCTCCGCGTAGTTCCAGTACTGGTGATATCCCTCAAGCGGCAGCTCGATCTGCCCCTCCTGCAGCTTGCTCTCCTGGATGCAGAACACATCCGCATCCGCCTCTTTCACATATTCGCAAAAGCCCTTACCCACGCAGGCGCGCAGGCCGTTCACATTCCAGGATATCAGTTTCATGGCGCCTTCGACTCCTTCTCAGATCAATCAAAATGGTATACTATGATGTTACCATAGTATACCATAAACCTAAACCCCAGTCACGATATTTTTCACGAATATTTATTTATTTCTTTGCTCCATTAATTTTTTCCGCAGGATTTGTTTTGCGCGATAGAGACGCATTTCGACCGTTTTCTTCCCAATTTTCAATGCAGAAGCAATTTCATCATTATCAAGCCCATTGATGTATTTCATTTCTAATACGGATTTATAGATATCATCCAGTTCGGCAATTTCATTGGATAAATCGTGAATCCATTCCTTCCGGATAAGCTGATCCAATACTCCATCAGATCCTGTCTTAATCATGGGAATTTCTTCAAAAGGAATTTCCGGTTTCTTCCGTTTATCGCGCAAAAAATTACTGCAGTAATTACGAGTAATTGTGATAATATAGTTTCTGGTCTTTTTCGGCTTGTCCAGATCAATATCATCCAAATGACGAAAAATGATGATAAAAATATCCTGTGACAGATCCTCTATCGTACATTCATCGAACGGATATTGCTTCAGCGTATAATATATCATTTTCCCATAAGCTTCATAGATTGCTGTAAACTTATCCTCCTCTTCAGGCGAATCAAATTCGAATGTCATCATTTGTCTGTAAACTCCTTGCTTTTATTAAAATACTTTATTTCTACAGAAATAATAGCGTCAATCATATCAAATATTTTATCCTGTGTCTGAGGCAGCAGCGTCTTGAGCTGCCTTTCAATATATTTCAGCTTTTCAGATGCATAGTTTTCCAGTTCATTGCCAAGAAGAATATCAACCGGTATATTCAATGCCTTTGTCAACTTTATCAGCGTATTCAGACTAGGGGATTTTTCCCCTCGTTCCATATATGAAATGAAGATAGCGCTGCATTCTATCGATTCTGCCAACGCTTCCTGACTATATCCGGCCTGCTCCCGATAGTATTGTAATCGTTTTCCAAAGGCTTTCTTATCCATCATATTCTCCTATCCAGATAAAGGCATAATACTTAGAGTTATATTATCTAAAGTATACTGAAAATTTCATATAAATTGAAATAACTATCCGTTATATATATAATACTTTTAGTAAAATATATAGTCAGCATTTTTTCAGATACCAAAAAAAGTGTCAATATAATGAAAAATTAGGGATTTTTGTAGAACAATACCCCGATCTCGTGTTAATATTAAAAAAGGAGGTGTTTCCGTTGGAGAGTATTAATCAGAGAATAGAATATATGTCTATTGACTTATCTCCTCAATGGTCTTTAAATGCTAAGAAAAAGCATACTGAGTTAATAGACCGTTTGAATGAGTTAGGCGCTGATGGTTGGATTCTCATATCAGGAATCGAGTATTTGCAATATGCTACTTTTATGAGAATTGTTATCTCATAAGCCTTATGACCAGAGAGCTTTCAAAAGTTGGATTTAAGAGTGTAGTTTTAGAGACTACTGCGGGTGAGTATGGTTCGTGTTGTACAATTTTGCTTATATTGTAGGAAAAATGTGCTTTGGCTATTTTCGCGCAATTCGACCCGGAAGGACGCTGGAAACAATCATGGAAATACTCAAAGCCGAAAATATCACTAAAACATACCGGGCAAACGATGTCGTTGTCCGGGCGGTGGATCATATATCATTTACAGCGGAGCCGGGAGATCTGTCCGTCATCCTGGGGAAAAGCGGCTCCGGAAAAAGTACGCTTCTGCATGTGCTGGGCGGTATTGAAAAGCCGGACAGCGGCGAGGTTTTCATTAACGGAAAAGCTCTGTACCGATTAAAGGAAGCGGAGCGCGCCCGGGTTCGAAGCGAATATGTAGGGTTCGTCTTTCAGAACTTTAATCTGATCGATGAATTGACCGTACTTGAGAATATTCGTCTGCCGTCGGATATCCGCGGGAATCGTTATGATCTCTCTTTTGAGGAAAGAATCCTTTCGGTATTGGAAATGACACCAAGGCTGGATTTCTACCCGGCCCAACTGTCCGGAGGCGAGCGTCAGCGAGCCGCAATCGCGCGGGCACTGCTGATGAAGCCGCAGATCGTGCTGGCAGATGAACCGACCGGGAACCTGGACTCCCAGACGGGCAGACAGTTCATGCAGCTGGTGGAGCGCTCAAACAGAGAGCTCGGACAAACATTCGTTATCGTGACGCATGATCACGCATGGGTGGAAATTGCAAAGAACGTGTATGCTATCTCAGACGGGCATTTGGGGGAACATCATGAATAGACGGTTTTCCTTACTCAAAATATCCCTAAATGTAATAAAAGGCAGAAATGTATCCGCCCGCATGATAAGTATATGTTCCATCGTCCTGATCATCGTACCCATGGTTCTTCAGGGAGTATCTCAAAGCATTATGTCCGAAGCCGCAAATTCGAATAAGGACGTTTACGGAGAATTCACGGACGTGTGGTATACGGACGCCTCCGGTCAAAGCATAGATGCCATCCGGCAGGAAGCCGACGATGTTCTGAGAGAACTCAGCGACTATACTTCCGGTATTATATACTCCGTAATCCGCGAAAAGCAGGAGGATTTCTATATCAACGCCGGGTACGCGGACGCCGGCGCGATCAAACTGGGACGGATAAAAGCGCTTCAGGGCGCGTTCCCGGACAGCAGACAGGAGATCGCTGTTACCAGAGGTCTTCTGGAAAAAATGGGATTGGAGCTCCGTCCTGGGCAAACGATCACATTCCACGGCGAGACTTATGAGCTTGCAGGCATCATAGAGGATTACGGCCAGTTATGGCCCAGAAGAACGAAAGAGATCGAAGACGGAATCGCAGCTGCCGATATCTTCCTGTCAAAAGAAACCGCAGAAGAAATGATCTTTGCAGGAAATGAAGTCCTTGTACAGGTGCTGATAAACCGAAGCTCCTACGAGAGCATAACCGACGACCGGGGTGAACTGATCCGCAATATTAACAGCCTGTCGAGCTTACCGGCCTCTGTTTTCCAGGTTCCGCGCGGACTTTTTGCCATGCTGTATTTGTGCGAGCTCTTTATCTTTTATCATGTCCTGCTTCTGTCCTATGAGAGGCTTCATAAACGCTGTATGGTCTATTCGTCCCTCGGGATGACGAAAACAGATATCTCCCTGTGTCTGGCTGGCGAACTGTTTGGCCTGCTCTTTTTCAGCACGTGTATTGGGGCGATATTGGGACTGGGAATCACAAAACTCGTCAAAGCGGTTCTCAGCCGTATGTTTTTCATGAACATGCGTCTGAATGATCTTTGGCAGAACCTTTCAGCCGGCCTGTTCTTTCTGGTTCTCGCGGTTCCCTGTCTGATTCTGTTCACAGGCAAACTGTTAAATCATCTGGACGGTACATCCGACCGCAAAGGGCGCAGCAGGCGGTCTCATTACAGAAAATACGGTTTTTGGCGTCTGACGTTCAGCGAATTTCAATCCCAGAAAAATATATGTATTTTTCTGGTACTGTTAATTTCCGCATGCACAGCGTTTCTGGGTTACAGTATCATGTATAAGAACTATTTTGCGGATGAAGCCTCTTATAAACAGTATAATGGGGAAATGCCCTTTGATTACGATATCGAATTCGCCGTCATGCCGAGAGAATCTGCTATCTCCATGGACGATCCTCTTTATTTTGACAATACCTACGAACACGACGGTGCGACAGAAGAGCTCGTTTCCAGGCTTCGCAGCGAAGATGGCATAGATAAGATCCTGTCCTATAAGGAAAACAATAAGATTCGTCTGCTGCTGGATAAAGACCAGACGGATCGGTATCTGACCGCATCCGATTACACGGACAATGAAACGTATTCCCCGATAACTATGAACAACAGGATAAACGATGTCTTCGGATACGGCGACCAGCTGCTGGTCCAGACCAAACTGGCCGGTTATCATGAAGATGAAATCCGGCAGTTTGAAGCATATGTAACAGAGGGATCCATCGATATCGAAAAGCTCAATTCCGGTGAAGAAGTGATTCTGGTCGCTCCGCCGTATATGCTGACGAAGCAGGACGACGGGGGAATCCGCAAAAGCCACTATCAGCCGGGCACGCCCGGAACTTACCGCAACACCCTGCTCCATGCCGGAAATGAGATTACGCTGACGCGGATTGAAAGCAGCATCCCGTATAACAGAGGCGTTGACCGGAAGACTCTTGAAACCTCCTATCAGCGCAAGGATCAGACGGCGGTAATCGGCGCCGTCGTGGAAGCTTACGTGGGATGGTTCGGAAATGACACTACCATAGGAGAAACGTATTTCATTTACACCACTCAGACGGGTTTTGAACATCTGGGAATCGATGCGACATACAACCGGCTTCGGATTTATATGGAAGCCTCCGCCGATTATGACAGGACGGCTGAGATCATAAGAAATTATTCATCAGAACTGCCCTATATGCACATGCAGGATCTCCGGCGGGAGCTGGAAACCTACCGTCGTCTGAAGCTGCTGATTGAACTGTACTGCCTGACGCTTATGATTCTGGTTATTCTGGTGTTCAGTTTATGTATATCGGGTCAGATGCTGGTTAAAACAAGACTGAACCTTAGAAAATACGCGCTGCTGAGACTCAATGGATTAAGCGTAAGAAAGCTCACAGGCATGCTCATGATCCAGCTTCTCCTGTTGGGCGGTCTTGGCATCATAATCTCCGTGCCGCTTATGTGGATCGCCATTGCCAGAACGCTCCGCTTAAGCTTCTCCATCGTAAAGCAGTATTTTATTCCATCGGAGATGCTGGGCGCTCTGGGGATATTGATCCCGTTCTTTTTGATCGCGGCGCTCCCGTCGGCTGTACTAATCTCCAGAGCAAGGATAAAAGACGAGCTATAAAGCCTCGTCTTTTTCCCTCAGAATTCCCAGGTTTTCTTTCACATTCCTGCAGTACGGCATCCGCAGCGTCTCGCCCGTCGCGCAGATCTTGTCCGCAAGGCACACAATCACGCTCTCCCGGTACTTCGGCGGGCGCAGATTCATCGGAAACATGTGCTTTCGGATCGCGTCCTTCTCGATCTCTCCCAGTTCAAAATCCCGGGACGCGTTCTCGCAGGCTTTCTGCGCGTGAAACAGGCCGTGGAGCCGGTGGCTCTTGTCCGGCACATGCCAGTCATACAGAAAATAGTCGTGCAGCAGCGCACCGCGCACCAGCGCCCGGTGATTCACCCGGATATGCAGATACCCGGCGATCAGCAGACAGACGCAGGCCACAATGACCGAATGCTCAAACACGCTCACATCGCCGTGCTGCATGAACATTTTCTCCATCTGCATATTCGAAGATTCCAGAATATCCGCGCCGTAGCGCAGGATCATGGCCTCGCAGGCCGCAAGCTTTTTCATCATCCATCCCCATATCTTTCATAATCTGATCCTATGTTAACATCCGGTCAGACCGCTTGTCAATGACGTTGTGAAGCTTATCTCTGATCCTTCTTCACCAGCCGGCATACGCCGGCGATCATGCCGAAGATCACCGCCGCCACCGGCCAGATGGCCCAGCTGACGCCCCACTTTGCGCTTTCCCACTCAATTCCGGCCCCCGGCCTCTGTCATGCAGCAAATGTACCAGATTTGCGGGTTGCAGACAACAACGCCCCGGACTGTTATGATCCGGGGCGTCCATGTTCATCTGTTCCGATATGATCCCGCATTAGTCGCAGGTATACGGCATCAGGGCGATATGGCGGGCTCTCTTGATGGCCACGGTCAGCGCTCTCTGGTGCTTCGCGCAGTTGCCGGTGATCCTTCTCGGGAGGATCTTGCCGCGCTCGGAGACATATCTCTTCAGCTTGTTGGTGTCCTTGTAATCGATCTCACCGTTCTTCTCGCCGCAGAATACGCATACTTTCTTCCTTCTGCGGATCGGGCCGCCTCTTCTGACCTTCGCGCCGTCAGCCGGCTTGTCAGTTTTATTGAATGCCATGATAATTACCTCCTGTCTCAGTTTTCCGCCGGACCTGCCGGCGGTCAACGCGTCTGAAACGCGCACCTGTCATGGATCAGCCTCCGGCCTTCGGGCCGGCTGCCGTCTAGTTAAAAGGCAATCCTTCGTCCTCAACGCCGTCCGGAATATTCATGAATCCGTCGCCGATCGCGCTGGAAGGAGCGGGTCTGGAAGGCTGCTGGTAACCGCCGCCGTAATTGCCGCCGCCATAGTTACCGCTTCCGCCGGCATAGCTGTCGCCGCCCGCGTTCGAATTCTTGCTGTCTGCAAACTCCTGATCATCCACGATCACTTCCGTGGTATAAACTTTCTGTCCATCCCTGTTGGTGTAGCTTCCGGTCTGGATCCGGCCCGACACGAGAACCCTCATGCCCTGGCGGAAATACTTTTCAGCAAACTCTCCCGCGCGGTCGAACGCGACGCAGGGGATGAAATCCGCCGTCTGCTGCTGGTCTCCGCCGTCCTGGTTCTGACTTCTGCGTCCCCTGCGGTCCACCGCAAGGGTATATCTGGCAATCGCCATGGAGCGCTCTCCCTGGGAGTAGCGGACTTCCGGATCTCTGGTTAATCTTCCCATCAGGATAACTCTGTTCATATGATCACACTCTTTCTTATGCGTTCTGCTTCACGCAAAGATATCTGATGACCGGCTCCATGATGCGAACGTGGGATTCCACTTCGCCTGGGCATGTCGGCTCAGCCTCGAACTGGATGAAATAATAGAAGCCTTCTTTCATCTTCTGGATCTCGTAAGCAAGTCTCTTCTTGCCCCAGTCGTCCACATTCGTCACCGTTCCGCCGTAGCGGGCGATGTAACCCTGAATCTTCTCCAGGGCTGCGGCTCTCTCCTCATCCTCGAGCTTTGCGCTAAGAACAACCGCTAATTCGTACTTGTTCATAGTGTCTTACCTCCTTATGGTCTCTGGCCCCCGCTTTCAGTTCGGGAGCAAGGA
>CANQME010000026.1 GCA_947624815.1 uncultured Lachnospiraceae bacterium
CTCCATGCCATGCTGGGAGGCGACCTGTTCTATATCGACACAGTGCAGAAATATCCCGACGACCACATGAAGAAAATTAGTTTGAGATAGGAGGAAGATGAATAGAGTTTTGAATATGATCAATTCTGCTTGTGTATGAAAGATTTTCTTTCTATTTACTGTTCCTTTCTTCGTTTGGCTATGTCTATACAATTCCCATAATGAGGATAAATAATTCATCTGAAAGCTACAGAGGCCCTGTTGCTTTTGTTCGGCGCGCCGTATATAATTATGCTGATAGATTTTGAGAAAGGACAGGTGACTATGGAATATATGTCTTGCGCCGAAGCAGCGGGTAAATGGGGCATTTCAGAAAGGCGGGTACAGAAACTGTGCGAGGAAAACCGCATACCGGGAGTTGTAAAGTTTGGGAGTGTGTGGCTGATTCCCAAGGATGCGAAAAAACCGATAGACAAGCGATATAAAGAATAGGGTGATTGCGATGACAAGAACATCGAAAATAATGATTGTTGAAGATGACTCCGCTATTCGGGAAGAACTTGTTTTGCTATTGGAAAACGAGGGATATCAGGTTTTTATGGTCACGAATTTTGCCACAATCACAGACCAGGCAATACGGGAACATCCTGATCTTATCCTTTTGGACATCGGCCTGCCAGGGCAGGATGGTTTTGCGCTGTGTGCCGCCCTGCGAAAAGCCGTTTCGGCACCGGTAATTTTCGTTACAAGCCGGGATTCGGGACTGGACGAAGTGCGGGCGTTGAGCCTTGGCGGAGACGATTACATTACAAAACCATACAGCGTTCCTGTGTTGATGGCCAGGATCAGGGCAGTCCTGCGCCGCAGTATTGACACATCCGAACACTTGGACACCATGGAGGCTGCAGGAGTGCGCCTGAGCCTGACCAAAGGAACCCTGACATCGGCGGGAAGGACTGTGGAGCTTACCCGGAATGAGATGCAGATTATGGTCTGTCTGATGGAGCATACCGGACAGATTGTCTCCCGCGCAGACCTGCTTGATGCGCTGTGGGACAGCCAGATATACATTGACGACAATACTCTCAGTGTCAATATGACGCGGCTTCGTGGAAAGCTGGCAGAATTAGATATGCCCGATCTGATCAAGACTCGTCGGGGAATGGGGTATCAGCTATGACTTTCGGAAGATTTTTATCAGATCGATTGGGTCGGATTATCCTATGGCTGGTCTGCTTTGCAGCAGCGGTTCTTTTTCTCGCCGCAACCGGCACACAAATTGACGTCCTCATCATCTTGCTGCTGATTCTGCTGTTGGTTTTTCTGATGGTACAGGCAACAGATTATCTGCGCGATCGTGCCCGCCTGCGGGAACTGGAGAGCATTCTGGAAAACCTGGATAAAAAATACCTGTTTACCGAATGCGTCCCTTCGGCGGATAATTTCTATAAACGTTGTCTTTTTGACCTGATGCGCCGTGCGGGTCAGGCGATGATCAGCGCGATATCGGATACGCATGCTGCCCAGCGGGATTACCGGGAATATGTTGAGAGTTGGGTACACGAAATCAAGACCCCTATTACCGCAGCACGGCTCGTCTGCCGTCAGGTAGAGGGAGAACCCCGGCGGAAGCTGGATTCTGAGCTGGCACAAATTGAGGCCCATGTAGAGCGGGCTTTGTTCTACGCCCGTGCGGAGAGTCCAGAGCATGACTGCGTGATCCGGCCAACCAGCTTGTCTGAAATCGTCTCTCAGACGGTAGAACGCCACCGGACATTGCTGATGCAAAGCGGAGTCCGGATTGAGACACAGGGGCTGGAACAGCAGGTTTACACGGACAAAAAGTGGGCCGCTTTTATTCTCGGCCAACTGCTTCAGAATTCTGCCCGCTACCGGGGAGACACGCCAGTCATCACAATCTCCGCAAAACCGTTGGCAAAACAGGTACAGCTAACAATCCAGGATAACGGAATTGGTATTCCCGCCCATGAGCTGCCCCGCGTATTTGACCGGGGCTTTACTGGCTCCAACGGCCGCTCCCGAGGCGGGGCCACAGGCATGGGGCTGTACCTGTGTAAAAAAATGTCTGGGTTCCTGGAGCTGGACATTCAGCTGACCTCGGAGGAAGGGGTGGGGACATGCGTGACTCTTTCGTTCCCCGCAAAAGAGAATCTTACAAGAATGTAAGGAAAATCAATATCAATTCGATACAAGCGCCGATCCTTTTGATGTACGATAAACCCATCAGGAAGGAGGCTATTCCATGCTGCAAGTGCAGAACATTGAAAAATACTACGGAAGCAAAAACAACGTCACCAAGGCCCTGAACCGAGTGAGCTTCGACGTTGCGGACGGGGAATTCCTGGTCATCATGGGCGCGTCCGGCAGCGGCAAGACCACGCTGCTCAACTGCATTTCCACCATTGACACGGTCAGCGCGGGAAAGATTTTGATGGACGGGGAGGACGTCGCCGGACTGTCCGAGGACGCCCTGGCCAAGTTCCGCCGGGAGCGGCTGGGTTTCGTGTTTCAGGACTTCAACCTGCTGGATACGCTGACAGTGGAGGAAAATATCGGGCTGGCGCTTTCTCTGAACCATGCTGACGCGCAAACTGTGCAGAACCGGGTGCGGGAGGTGGCTGAGAAGCTAGGCATTACAGAGATTCTCTCAAAATTTCCATATCAGGTATCCGGCGGGCAGAAGCAACGAACCGCCTGTGCCCGCGCCATAGTGGCGGGACAATCGCTGCTGTTGGCCGATGAGCCTACCGGGGCACTCGATTCCAAAGCCTCCAAAAATTTACTGGAAATCATATCCACAATGAACCGGGACATGAGAACTACGATTCTTATGGTCACCCACGATGCCTACAGTGCCAGCTATGCAGGCCGGGTGCTCTTTCTCAAGGATGGCCGGGTCTTCAATGAGCTGCTTCGGGGAGACCGGGGACGGTCTGTGTTCTACCACGAGATACTGGATGTCCTGGCCGCGCTGGGAGGTGATGTCAGTGACGTACTTTAAGCTTTCCATGCGCAATGCCGGACGGCAGGCACGGGATTATCTCGTCTATTTCGTCACCATGGTGCTGGCCGCCGCGCTGATCTTCGCCTTCAATGCGCTGGCAGTCTCCGGCGAGGTGCTGGCTCTGACAGAGATATTGGAGAATTTTTCCCTGATAATCGTTCTGGCGAGCGTGGCCGTGGTGTGCGTGTTTGGCTGGCTGGCGGCCTATTCCACCCGATTCATGCTCTCCCGGCGCAGCCGGGAGCTGGGGATTTACCTTCTCAGCGGGCTGACCGGACGCCAGGTGGCGAGACTTTTTTTCCTGGAAAATCTTGCTGTGGGCGCTGTTGCCCTTGTACTTGGGGCAGGACTCGGCGGGCTGCTCTATCAGGTCATGCGGGCGATCGTGATGGCCATGTTCGCCCAGCCTTACCGTTTTGCTTTGGAGTTCTCTTTGGCCGCCCTTGGACGGACCGCGCTGTGCTTCGCGCTGATCTATCTTTTCGCTCTTGGCAGGAGCCGGAGGCATATCCGAAGGATGAAGATTTACGACCTGATCTATTTTGAAAGGCAGAACGAGGGCGCGATTTTGCAAAAGGGGAAAACGCGCCGTCTGGTGTTCGGGATGTCTCTGGTCCTCGGGGCGGTCGGGACCTGTCTGCTCATGCGTAAAAGTCTGTATATTGCGCCGGCCGGGGCGTTCTGTGCCATTCTCGCCCTGTTTGGCTTCTTTCTGAGCTTTGCATCCGGCGTGCCCGCTTTTTTCGAGCGGAGACCCGCCCGGAAATACCGGGGACAGACCCTGCTCGTTTTCCGCGGCCTGACGGCCAAGCTGGCCAGCATGGGTGTTCTGATGGCGGTGCTTTCCATCGTTTTTACAGCCACGCTGATCTCCGAGGGCAGTTCTTCCGTGCTTTACGGCATCATGAAGGGGCGGACCGCGGAGGCGACCTGTTTCGACCTCTATATCGGGATTGAGGGGGAGACGCCGGACCCCGGGCCGTACCTGACCTATATCGGGAAGAATATCCCCGTAGAACAGGAGCGGCCGTATCCGGTCTATCTGACCGGGAAAACGCAGGTGCAGGACCATTTGGGAAAAATGTATTATAATTACAGCTGCGACAGCGACCCCGTCCTTTGCTGGAGCGATTACGCGGCGCTGCGCGCCATTGCCGGTTATCCGGCGGTGGAGCCGCCAGGGCCGGGTCAGTTCCCCATCCACAGTATGACCTATCTGGAGGAGGCGCTGCGAGATTATCAGGGAACTATTCTTGTGGGGGAGACGGCGCTGACACCCGGCGGCATTTATACGGAACACCTCTCTCAAAGCTATGGGACAGCCAACGGACGTGGCTATATCCTGGTGGTGCCCGACCAGGCGGCGGAGGGTCTGCCGGTCCATCACATTGCCTATGCCGCCAAAACGGCCCGGCCTGTGACCACAGCGCAGTATGAGGCTGTGGCTGATCTGGCCAGAGCGGAGCGTGACCGGCAGGAGGATCCCTCCGGCTATGTGTTTGTCCTCAGCAAAGCATACGAGGAAACCGAGGTGGCCGCCCAGGCCGTCGTTGGCTGCTTTCCCCTGTACTATCTGGCCCTGGCCCTGATGATGACCGCGGTTACCATCCTGACGATCCGGCAGCTCAGTGAAACAGAGCATTACCGGAGTCAGTTCGCGCTCCTGCGCAAGCTCGGCATGGACCGGCGGGAGATGGCACGGACGTTAGGAAGGCAGTTTGCCCTGTACTACACCCTGCCAACCGTTCCTGCGGTGCTGATCGCCGGGTCCTTTATCGTGCACCTGGCTATGATGCCCGAGCCGGGCGTCATGGTGGGCTGGAACAGCCCCGCTGTTATTGTAATGATTTCATTAGGTGCGTTTTTCCTGATCTATGCGATCTATATCCTGCTGGCTTATATCAGTTTGAAGCGGAATGTGCTGGCATCCGCGAGGTGACTCGAACACCCGACCTACCGCTTAGGAGCTCGTTTTCAGGGGGTATTTCTTGTCTATTTGATCCCTGATTGTCATGGCTTCTTCCGAATACAGAGGAATATAAACTCCCTTCTTTTTCCCATTCGGAAGCGAGTAACAGTTCCTGCCCTCATGCTGAAGCAAACCTTTTTTCACAAGGCTGCCGATTGCCCAAACATATGAGTTTTCGCTTAATCCACGTCGTTCTCTTTTCATAATATCGACAATACCGGCCCTGCGATAGTTCTGTCCAGGTTGAAGATTATTGATTATGCAGGTATACCACACGTGATCACCCCCGCATCAAACGGCAATTTTTTGATTTATTGCCGTTTGATTATATGCTGGACAAAGTTCATTGAGTCTATGCCAAATTGACCTCTCTGGTCTATTTAATACATCTATAATCTTCACCGAATACTCTTTTTTCATATAAGTAAATCTGAAATGCCAACGCCGAACATCTTGAACCGCTGCCTTTTCGTTTTTTTGTAAAAAATAGAAAGCAAGCCTTTCAAACCTGCTTTCTTCTTGGTTGGGAGTCTATACCCAAAAAATTTGCTGGGAGCTGTTAACCCCATTCTTCTTTGCTGGGAGTCTATACCCAAAGATTCTGTAAGTGGAGTTACTAACTCCGTTCTTGGTTTTATTATACCATCTTATTTTTCTTGGGCGAAAGGCATTGTTATTAAATTGTTCTTATAATTGTTAAGGGAACAGGTGGGGGAAATAATAAAAACGGGATGGATACGTTGTCTTGTCTGTGGAGAAAAAACAAGGTTACAGATACGAATAGATACGGAACTTAAAAAATATTCCCTCTACTGTCCAAAATGTAACCAAGAAATATTGAATGCAAAACTGGTTTGATACCGTATAAAAGCTCAATGTAAAAGACTTTTGATAGACGTTTCCACTTCATAAGTGATAAAACTCTATTAGGTCAAGAGAGCAAAAAGCCCAAAATAGGAGGTAAATGTGATGGAGATCGGCTCACAGATCAGAAAATACCGTAATGCTCAGGAACTGTCCCAAGAAGAACTGGCAGAAAAAATATATGTGACTCGACAGACAATTTCCAACTGGGAAAATGAAAAGAGTTATCCAGATATTCACAGTCTGTTGCTTCTAAGTTCCATTTTTGAAATATCTCTTGACCAACTAATCAAAGGAGATATTGAAATTATGAAAAAAGAAATCAACAAAGCAAAAGTGGAAAAATTCAATCAACTCAGCAAGGTGTTTTCCGTATTGTTTATCGCAGTCACAATCGCATTTGTCCCTTTTGTGGTTTTCCTGAAGATTTATGGAGTGGCAATATGGGCAATCCTCTTTTTGGCAGTTCTTACTCTCTCATTCAAGGTGGAGAAAGTGAAAAAAGACAATGACATCCATACTTATAAAGAGATTGTTGCTTTCAGCGAAGGGAAACATTTAGATGAAATCCAAGAGCAGCGGGAAATTGGGAAAAGACCCTATCAGACAGCACTTAAAGTTTTGGCGGGTGCGGCTGTAGGAATTATCATTGCGGCGGTCGCATTCATAATAATCGAGATGATAAGTTGATACTAATGAAAACAGAATGGATACTCTGTCCTGTCTGCGGTGGGAAAACAAGATTACAGATACGGAAAGATACGGAACTGAAAAACTTCCCCTTCTACTGTCCGAAATGCAAACAGGAAACATTGATAGAAGCAAAGAATTTACAAGTAACTGTCATCAAAGAGCCAGACGCTAAGACGCAGAGCCGATGATTTTGTGGGAACCCTCACAGGTCGTCGGCTCTTATTTCATATACTTACTAATCTACCCAGCGGCAGAAAAGAAAATAACCGCTGTCAGTCAGGTGATCTCTCACGCTCAAATTTCAAAGTCAACGGCAAGCAGCGGTTTTGAATAAGCCGCTGTTTCTTTTTGTCCCCCAAACGAGACAATGGCTGATTGCTGATAGATACGGCGGCTAACAGGAGGTAGCCGCCATGAAGCCAATTCCATATCGACAAATTCCAACAAGGACGCTCCGCTCAAAAAAAGTCTGATCCAGCAAGCGGGATACCCTGCCGAGGAAGATGAACACACAAATCATGTAAATACTTCTGCTAATTCCATTTCGCCCGTCTGCCATGTGCAGGCGGGCGATTTTTGTCGTTTATGTGGGCCTCCTTCAAAAAAAGGAGTCTCGGTGTTTCTGAGGCGAAAGGGAGAAAATCACCACCCCGCAGCACCATGCGGCGCGCAATATCCAGCGCGACTATGCCCGCCTTCGGGATCGTGAAAAATCCCTGGACGATCTGAACGCCTCCGAGCTGGAGCAGACCGCCACGGTGGACAAGTATTTCATGGACGAGCATGTCTTTGAAGTGCTGGGGCTCCCGGTCGTTGTGACCGGCGATCTCCTGGCCGAAGCGTTGGCGTGGCTGCCGGCGTAAACCGCCCGGAACAGGTTTCTCTCCCTTTCCCTGTTCCCCGGTCCGCAGAGCTGCCTGATCGCTCTTTGAAAAAGAAAGCCCGGAGGGAGGCCTTCGGCGCAGTATAGGGCAGACGGACACATTCTGTCTGTGCCGAGCCGGACAGACGGTGCGCCATGACCTCGTCGAAGCAAGCTCCGTATCTTTCGCTTCCACGCAAGCGTGAAAGCTCAATCACTACGCTGCTTCTCCTCTCCCCAAAAAGTCTTGCGACTTTTCGGGGACCCCATACGAGCGAGCGATCCACACCGGGCTGCGGGGTGTGCGGCCTCCCGAAGAACCGAAGGAACCGGCGCCGGCGCCTATCGACCTGGCAAGCCTGGTGGAGCAGCTTCAGAAGTCGCCGGGGCTAGCAAACGCCCTGGCTGCGCTGATTGCGGCGCAACCAGCCGTCAGATAGTTCGGGAACAGCGGGGACCTCAAATTAGCAAAGAGAGCTTTTTTCTTAGCAGATTTGTGAAAACCGTTCGATTCCTTTTAGCAAGAATACAGCTTGTATTGCATAAAAATCCTCCCGGCAGAAACGGCCAACACGGTGGAGCAGCCTGTCGGGAGGTAGGGACAAGAAAAGCCGCAAACCCTTGAAAATAAAGGCTTGCGGCGGTGTTTGCTGGCGTCCGCGAGGTGACTCGAACACCCGACCTACCGCTTAGGAGGCGGTCGCTCTATCCAACTGAGCTACGCAGACGTATCTGAAATTCACGGCGGCTTCCTGACCGTACAGACGAATCTGTAAGGCATCCGCCGCACAAACTATTATATCAGAAAATACTGATTCGTCAAGACTTGAATTTGGCTGTCCCCATCATCCAGATCTGACCCTTGAAGCGGCGGCCGATCTCCGGCTCTCCCATCAGATCCTTACGGTTGATCGCCACATGGAAGATCACATCGTTGCAGTCCAGCTTCAGATTATAGATCTCCTCGCCGGTCATTTTATTTTCCACAAGCTCCATATGGACGATGTCCCCGATGACCGCATACTGGTCGCACTCGATCCCGGACGGCATAAAGCACGTATCTATGATCGAATAAATATCCTCCTTCATCACGCGTCTGGAAATCTGCGAATACAGGTCGATATCCTCGATCGTCAGGGTCTCCATGGCGTCCTCGTCGCCGCGCTTGGCTGCCTCCATCAGATTGTTGCGTTCTTTCGTCGCAACCTTGGCCATCTCCACCTGCTTGGCTGTCTTCTTGACGGGAAGAAGGATCTTTCCCTTGACAGAAAGAGCCGCCAGGTTTACATAATTTGTCTCCGTGGACTCGCGCGCCAGGCTGCGGGCACGGAATTCCATCACATTTTCCAGATAGAAAATAAGAGAGATTCCTACTTTGTATTCATCGAGCAGTCCGGCATAGGTCTCCTTCTCCGTGTGGCGCTGAATACTGCAGTCAGCTTCCGAGGACAGATCATGGCTTAACAGATACGGCAGATAATATTCCGGGTAGATCGTTCCGGATTCATCCATCTCACCATAGATATCAAGCCCCATATCCGGCGCTACTTCGGCGCGGACATGACACAGATTCGTCTCCGGATCAAGCTGGAGCTTCCGGATCTGGGACGGCTCAGCCTCCTGAATCAGTTCATCAAGCAGATCCTCGATATCATGTTTTTTCTGATACAGGCTAAAACCCACAGCACGCAAATATTTATGCATGAAATCTCCTTATTCTATACAAAGACGCTGCCGCACAAGCCGGTCATGCAGCCGTCTATTCCTCAAACAAGCTTCGTCGAAGAAAAGCCTGTCACATGGCAGGCTTTTCTCGTCATACACTCTACATTCGTTATCCTTATCGTATCCGATTAAACGATACCCTGAGCCATCATAGCGTCCGCTACCTTCTCGAAGCCGGCAATGTTGGCGCCTGCCACATAGTTGCCGGGTACGCCGTAACGGGCCGCAGCATCGGAAGCCTTCGCGAAAATATTGACCATGATATCATGCAGCTTCGCATCTACTTCCTCGAAGGTCCAGGAAAGTCTCTGGCTGTTCTGGCTCATCTCCAGAGCGGAGGTAGCAACGCCGCCGGCGTTGGCCGCCTTGCCCGGCATAAACAGCATTCCGCTCTCCAGGAAGAAATCCGTCGCCTCTCTGGTGGACGGCATGTTCGCGCCCTCTGCCACCGCGAAGCACCCGTTGGCCTTCAGAGTCTTGGCATCATCCAGATTCAGTTCATTCTGCGTCGCGCAAGGAAGAGCGATATCACACGGAATCGTCCAGATTCCCTTGCCCTCAGTATAAACCGCGCCCGGAACGGCCGCCGCATACTCTTTGATACGTCCGCGGCGAACTTCCTTGATTTCCTTGACGATATCCAGCTTGATACCATCCTTGTCATAGACGTAACCGTTGGAATCGCTCATGGCCACGACCTTGGCGCCCAACTGCTGCGCCTTCTCCGTCGCATAGATCGCCACATTGCCGGAACCGGATACAAGCACGGTCTTGCCTGCCAGATCCTTGCCGTTAGCCTTCAGCATCTCGTCCACGATATAGACCAGACCATAGCCGGTAGCCTGTGTGCGGACCAGAGATCCGCCGTAATTCAGTCCCTTGCCGGTCAGAACGCCCTCATAGAGCCCCGTGATCCTCTTATACTGTCCGTAAAGGAAGCCGATCTCACGGCCACCAACGCCGATATCACCGGCGGGAACATCCTCATCGGCGCCGATATACTTGCTAAGCTCCGTCATAAAGCTCTGGCAGAACGCCATTACCTCACGGTCAGACTTACCCTTTGGATCAAAGTTCGAACCGCCCTTGCCGCCGCCGATCGGAAGACCCGTCAGAGAATTCTTGAATACCTGCTCAAAGCCGAGAAACTTCAGGATACCCTGATTAACCGACGGATGGAAACGCAGGCCGCCCTTGTACGGACCGATGGCGCTGTTAAACTGAACGCGGTAGCCCTTGTTCACCTGCACATTGCCCTTATCGTCCACCCACGGCACACGGAAGGAAATGATCCTCTCCGGCTCTACCAGACGCTCCAGAAGCGATACGCTTCTGTACTTCTCCTCATTGGCGTCGATCACCAGTCTCAGAGAGTCCAGGACCTCCTTCACTGCCTGATGGAATTCCGGCTCATTCGGATTCTGCTCCACCACTCTTGCATAGATCTCATCAACATATGACATTATAACTGTCCTCCTTATATGAGTTTTATAGCCTATTAGAACGTATTATATCAATTTAACGTATTAACGTCAACAAGTATTTTAATATCCGAGCGCCTGCTCAAGGGCCTCCTTTTCCTCATTCCCAAGGGTGATCTCCGCTTCCCCATTCACAACATCCTTGATATAGAGATAGCAGCCCTCCCGGCTGTGAACGGAATTAAGAATGAAGCCAGTGTTGTTCAGATCCAGCATGGCAAATGCAAAGCTCAGGTTCCCACCCATTCCTTTGAACGCATTGTATTTGATCATTCCAAACTTCTGAAAAGATCCCTTCACGCTCTTGGTGACCGCCTTCATCGTCTCCTTCGTCGCGCGGTCCTGCGACTTGATCTCGCGATTCTCCTCCACGATATCCATGATAACCTGTTCCAGTGATTCCGCATCTCTCCCCCGCATAAACGCGTCATATCTGCGATACATCCTGTTATTCTGAAGAATGCAGACAATGACCATAACCAAAAGCAGAACCGTAACCGCAGCAAGACTTATGATCACGATTCCCGGGTCGATCGGCCACCGGTTAAGCATACTGTTTTCCATATGTCTCTCCTCGTTTCTTTCCTGTGCGTATAAATGAGCTCCGGCTTACTTATTATTGTCACGCAGAGATTCCAACAATTCCACAATACGTTCCAACTCCGCCTGGGAGTAATATTCGATCTCCACCTTTCCCTTATTGCGGTCCCGCCGGTTGATCGTTACTTTCGTACCCACCGCCTGCTTCATACGTTCTTCCAGATCCCTGAAAATGAACGAAATGTCCTTCTCTTCCTCTTTCCCCTTCTTCGTCCTCGGAGGTTTATTCAGAACCTTCACCAGCTTCTCCGCATCTCGAACGCTCAGCTTCTCTCCGACGATCTTCAGCGCAGCCTGATACTGCTGCTCTCCATCCTCAAGCCCAAGAAGCGCCCTTGCATGTCCCCCGGTGATCTGATTCTGAACAAGGAGTTCCAGAACACGCTTGTCCAACTTCAGAAGACGAAGACTATTGGTAATCGTAGTGCGGTTCTTCGACACTCTCTCCGCAATCTCTTCCTGCGTTAGATCAAATTCCTGCATCAACTGCTGATACGCCTGCGCCTCTTCCACTGGATTCAGATCAGCTCTCTGGACATTCTCGATCAAAGAGATCTCCATCGCCTGCTGTCTCGAATACTCCTTAACAACGACCGGAACCTCCTTCAGCCCCGCTTCCCTTGCCGCCCGCCAACGCCGCTCACCGGCAATGATCTCATAATGAGTTCCCTTCTTCTGAACAAGAAGCGGCTGAAGAATCCCATACTTCTTAACAGAATCAGCAAGCTCGCTGATCTGCTCCTTATCAAAATTCTTACGCGGCTGCTCACGGTTCGGTTCCACAAGAGCCAGCTTCACCATATACTCCTTGCCCGGTTCTTCCTTTGAAGACACTTTATCCGCCCTGTATTTGGCGCCCTTTTCCATAACCAGCTGGTTCGGATCCGTATCTGCTATTTCATAGATTCCCCCATCGCTTCCGGACGATATCCGTGCATCGGATGTTTCACGTGAAACATTCCTCTCTTCGACCGTCTGCCTGCTTTCATTGACTACATCATCTCCGAAAATAGCCGCCAGTCCCTTCCCTAATCCTTTCTTCTTTGTCGCCATCAGAAATCCTCCCCTCGACTTATCACTTCCGCAGCTAACAAACGATAGCTTTCCGCTCCGGCGGATCTGGAATCATATACAGTGATCGGCATACCATGGCTTGGTGCTTCCGCAAGACGGACATTCCTGGGAATGATCGTCTTATAGATATTCTGGTTCAGATTATTCTTCACATTCTCAACGACCTGCAGAGACAGATTCGTTCTCGCGTCATACATCGTAAATACAACGCCCTCCGTCTCCAGATCCGGATTCAGCTTACGCTTGACCAGATTCACCGTATTCAGAACCTGGCTCAGTCCTTCCAATGCATAGTATTCGCACTGAATCGGAATCAATACCGTATCCGCAGCCGTCAAGGCATTAATCGTAAGTATATTCAGAGAAGGAGGGCAATCAATGATGATATAATCATAGAATTGCTCGACCTCCTTAAGATGAGTCCTCAAAACCGTCTCTTTGTTCTCGAACTCCAGTAATTCGATCTCTGCCCCCGCCAGATTCATATTCGAAGGAAGGACATCCAGATTCTCCTGTACATCTCTCTCCAGGCACTCGTCCATCTGACATTCCCCTACCAGAAGCTCATAGACGCTACTGTCATGACGATCCTTCTCCAGGCCGACGCCGCTGGTCGCATTGCCCTGAGGGTCGAAGTCCACCAGGAGTACCTTCTGGCCGGCTTCGGCGAGACAGGCGGAGAGATTAATAGCGGTTGTGGTTTTGCCTACGCCGCCTTTTTGATTAGCGATAGCAATAATTCTTCCCATATGAGGTTCGATTCCTTTCTGTGGCACAAATATAAGTATAGCATACTTTTGGAGTTTTTCATATGGATAAATTGTTAATTTTCTTGGGGATTATTTTTGTGTTGTTGGGGGGATCGATCTAGATGTGTATTTTATTCGCGAAGTGTACGCGCAGGGACCATACTCCATATGAGGTTCAGGATTTGCTCGCGGGAAAATCCTGGGTTCACAGCAATTTGCTAAGAACGTCGGGAAAACGGGGACCCCAGGTGGGCGCATCCGAATGCTAAATAACCTGGCGACCCCGTTTTCCCTCGAACGCAAATTACTGTTCACCTGGGATTTTCATCCGCTCACAAAATTCACCTCATATGGAGTATGGTCCCTGCGCTGATTCTTCCGGGAGTGAGATGTAGCGATACATTTCTTCCTAGCTTGCAACTTCACTTAAAAATCTTATTAAGGAATATACTATAATAAATAGATGTTCAACGTGAAACGTACACCGACCTTCGCTGTCTTCAACCCAATCATTTCACCTCAGATTGAGTATTGTCCTTCTCTAGTTCTTCCACAAGTGAGATATAACTATACATTTCGACTAGCAGCTTCACAAAGAAATCATATTAAAGAGTATAACTAATAATAAATGAATGTTCCACGTGAAACGTACACCTACCTTCAACGTCTTCACCTCAATTAATCCTCCTCATATAAAGTATAGACCCTGCACTGATTCTTCCACAAGTAAGATATAACAACATCCAGACATATCGACAACCTAGCGGGACAGGCGGGAATCAGAACATAACCTGGGCGCGATTTCACGGAGAAGGGTTAGTCTTTCTTAATGAAAAAACGACAGTTTGAGGGTCGACGCCCATGACCACAAGTCATGGGCGGAGCGGCAACCTGAGTGAGAATTTCTTCAGAAATTCTCACGAATTTGCCGTTGCCCTCAAACTGACGTTTTTGAATTTAGAAAGACTTCCCTTCGGAGTCATGAGCGCACAGGATATGTTCTGGTTCCCGCCCGTCCCGCGCCCCCTTCGCGAAAATGTACAATCCTCCTCCATATATCGAAGTATGGAACGTCCCACGTGAAACCTCACCCCCCAATAGGCTCCTTCCCCGGCACCCCCGCCTTCCGCGGATACTTCATCCCCATCCGACTCTTCTTCACAACCCTCACCAAACTCCTCCCAACATCAATCCCCTCAATCCTAAAACTCACAATCCCCTCAATCTCCCCTCCAAGCACCTTCACAGCCTTCTCCGCCCGCTTCACTTCCTCATCAATCATCCCAGCCTTATAAGAAACAAAACTCCCCCCAACCTTAACAAACGGCAGACAATATTCCGACAAGGTAGCCAGATTCGCCACCGCCCGCGAAACACACAGACCATATCTCTCCCGATGCCCGCTGTCTCTTCCCAGGTCCTCCGCTCTCCCATGAATCGCCTGAATTCCACTCAACCCAATCTCACCGATCACTTCATCCAGAAACCGTACCCTCTTATTCAAAGAATCCAACAACGTAACCTTCAGCTCAGGAAACATAATCTTCAAAGGTATCCCCGGAAACCCGGCTCCCGTACCCACATCGATCAAAGATGTTTCACGTGAAACATCAACAGCCTTCACCAGAGAAACGCTGTCCACAAAATGCTTGAACACCACATCCTTCATATCGGTAATTGCCGTCAGATTCATGACCTGATTCCATTCGATCAGCATCTTATAATACAGGAAGAACTGCTCCATCTGTGCATCCGATAAATCCACAGAAATCTCATTCATTCCTTCCGTTATCCACAATTTAAACTGATTATCCATACATAATCCCCATCACCAATATCATTCATCCACACGAGCCATTCCGCCATTCTTCTCAAAATACACCAACAGCACCGATATATCAGCCGGAGACACCCCCGATATTCTGGACGCCTGACCGACACTGACCGGCTTATACAGATTCAGCTTCTGCGCCGCCTCCAGCCGTAGTCCCTTGATCTGACGGTAATCGAAATCCACGCTCAGTCGCTTTTTCTCCAGCTTCTTAAACTGCTCTACCTGCTGCTTCTGCCTGCGGATATAACCATCATATTTTATATTTATGTTAACTTGTTCAATCACATCTTTCGCCAAAAAAGGACGATCCTCATCCAACTCAGTTAACATAATATAATCCAGTTCCGGCCTTCTCACCAGCTCCGCCAGAGTGATCCCGCTCTTCAAAGGCGTACTTCCGTGTTCTTCCAGAAATTCCTGCACCTGCGGATTCACGCCGATACTCGTTCTCTCCAACCGGCGGATCTCCTCCTCGATCTGCCTTTCCTTCTCACACGTCCGCTCATACTCCTCATCGCTTACCAACCCGATCTCGTGTCCAATGGCCCGCAGACGCAGATCCGCATTATCCTGACGCAGGAGCAGACGGTATTCCGCCCTCGAAGTCATCATTCGGTACGGTTCCCGATTCTCCTTGGTAACCAGATCGTCGATCAGGACGCCGATATAAGCCTGGGAACGGTCAAGAACATACGGTTCCCGGCCCTTGACCTTCATCGCCGCGTTGACTCCGGCCATAAAACCCTGAACAGCCGCCTCCTCATACCCGGAACTCCCGTTAAACTGACCGCCGCTGAATAAACCTTCTATGGTTTTAAATTCCAGAGACGGCTTCAGCTGCAGGGAATTCACGCAGTCGTACTCGATCGCATAGGCGTTTCTCACGATTTTCACATGCTCCAGACCCGGCACCGTCTTATACATGGCGTGCTGCACGTCCTCGGGAAGAGAACTGGACATACCGGACAAATACATTTCATTCGTATAGAGTCCCTCCGGTTCCACGAAGATCTGGTGCCGCTCCTTTTCCGGAAACTTCACCACCTTATCCTCGATCGACGGACAGTATCTCGGCCCGGTTCCCTCGATCTCACCGGAAAAAAGCGGAGAACGGTCCAGATTCTGCCGGATGATCTCATGCGTTCTTTCATTCGTATAGGTGAGCCAACAGGAAACCTGCTTCTTCTGCACGGAATCCGGATCCGTAGAGAAAGAGAAAGGCTGAATATACTCGTCCCCCGGCTGCTCCTCCATCTTGCTGAAATCAAGGCTCCGCCTGTCTACCCTGGCCGGCGTTCCCGTCTTAAAACGGAACATCTCGATCCCATGCGCCTTCAGCGAATCCGTCAAATGAGTGGCCGCCTGCAAACCGTTGGGGCCCGTCGCATTGCTCACATCTCCGAAGATACACCTGGCCCTCAGATACGTACCGGTCGCCAGAACGACCGCCTTTGCATGATAGATCGCACCGGATACGGTCTTTACCCCTGTGATGCGATATTTCTTCTGGGTACCGTCGCCAAAACCAGCTTCATCCGTCACGATCTCCGACACCTCTGCCTGCCGGATCGTCAGACGGTCCGTGTTCTCCAGTGTTTTCCTCATCTGCCTGGAATAATCCTGCTTGTCCGCCTGCGCCCGCAGGGAATGCACCGCCGGGCCTTTCGACTCGTTCAGCATCCTCGACTGGATAAATGTCTTGTCGATATTCTTCCCCATCTCTCCGCCGAGCGCATCCAGTTCCCGCACCAGATGACCCTTCGAGCTTCCCCCGATATTCGGATTGCATGGCATCAGAGCGATGCTGTCCACACTGACTGTAAACAGGATCGTCTCCAGTCCCAGTCTTGCGCAGGCAAGCGCCGCTTCACATCCGGCATGACCGGCTCCCACTACAACAATATCATAATATTCTTCCAAAACCGCCATATCGCTCGATCCTTTATTTGCCGGTGCAGAACCGGCTGAATATCTCGTTCACCACGTCGTCCTCCACCGCTTCTCCGATAATGCTTCCCAGTCTCTCGTAAGCGTCGGTCAGATCAATGGAGAAAAAGTCCTCCGGCATCCCGTTTCGGATGCTGTCCTTTACCATGTTCAGACTGGCAAGCGCTTCCTGAAGCGCCTCCTTGTGCCGGAGATTCGTGATCAGTACTTCATCATTAAAATGAACATTTCCTCTGCAGAACATCTCCTGGATCGTGTCCTTCAGCTCGTCGAATCCGGTCTCCTCTTTTGCTGAAACGGCAATAATCTTCTGATCCTTAAGCTTTCCCGTCGCAATGATCGCAGGAATATCCACAACGGCCGGCAGATCGGATTTATTCAGAAGTACAAGCGCATTCCGGTCTTTGATCATGTCCATGATCTGATCATCATTTTCATCCAGAGGAATGGAAGAATCGATGACATATATGATCAGGTCTGCTTCCTCCGCCGCATCTCTGGCCCGTTTTACGCCGATCTTCTCCACCGTGTCTTCCGTATCCCGGATTCCCGCGGTATCGACGATCCGAAGACTGATTCCGCCGAAATGGATCTGCTCCTCCAGAGTATCCCTTGTAGTTCCGGCGATCTCTGTAACAATGGCCCGGTTCTCGCCCAGAAGCATATTCATTAACGACGACTTTCCGGCGTTCGGCTTACCCACGATTACCGTACGGATTCCTTCCGATACGATCCTGCCGTAATCTGCAGAATCGATCAGCTCCTTTACCTGTCCGATGATCTCATCCAGCTTATCGGAAAGCCCGCTGCTGTATCCGTCCAGAGAGATATGCTCCGGGTCGTCCAGGGCCGATTCGATATACGCGATCTCATATAATATCTTCTCCCGCAGCCGGCGGATCAGCTCGGATTCTCTGCCGCTTAGCTGCTTCATGGAATTCTTCAGCGCATAATCGTTCTTCGCATTGATCAGGTCGATCACGGCCTCCGCCTGAGACAGATCGATCCTGCCGTTCAGGAACGCTCTCTTTGTAAATTCGCCCGGTTCCGCGGCTCTGGCTCCATTTCGCAGCACAGTCTCCAGGATACGTCTCATCATCAGCACGCCGCCGTGACAATCGATCTCAACCGTATCCTCGCCGGTATAGCTGTGCGGACCCTTCATGATCATGACCAAAACCTCGTCCAGCTTTTCCCCGTTTTCACAGATATAACCGTACTGAACCGTATGCGAACGCTCCACATTCGCAGAGGCGCCGTTTTTCCTGACAAATATTTTCCTGATCAAATCAAACGCGTCCGGCCCGCTGATCCTGACGATTCCGATCCCCGAATCGGTCAGTCCCGTGGCGATGGCCGCTATTGTCTCTGTTCTCATAAGATGAATACTCCAAAAATACGTCTCTCAGCTGGTGAAAAAGGGCCGGAACAATTCCGGCCCTTATCGGAGTCTCTGCTTTATGCTTCTTCGCCGCCGCTTTCCCGGGTTTCCCGATTCACCTGGTTATGGCTGTTCTGACTGTTGCGCTTGCTGTATCCGCCTCTGTGGTCTCTTTCTCTTACTTCCCGCTTCAGGGATACCACCACATGACGGTAAGGATCCTCGCCTTCGCTTCTGGTCACCACATAGCGGTCATTCTGAAGCGTCGCGTGAATGATGCGTCTCTCATAAGGATTCATCGGCTCCAGAGATACGCTGTGTCTCGTTCTTCTCACCTTATAGGCGATATTCTTCGCCAGGATCTCCAGAGTTTCTTTCCTTCTCGCCCTGTAGTTCTCCGTGTCAAGCTTCACCCGGAGATACCCTTCTGTCTGCTTGTTCACGACCAGGCTTACCAGATACTGAAGAGAATCAAGGGTCTGTCCCCTCTTTCCGATCAGGATTCCCATGTCCTCGCCGGACAGGTTCACGATCAGCTCTACTTCTTCCTCATCGTAAACCGCATCCACATCCACCTTCATCTCCATGGCGGCGAATACCTTGGTCAGGAAATCCGTAGCAGCCGTTCTGCACGCCTCGATATTCGACGGCTTCTTATTCTCCTTGCGGTCTCTTTCCTTCTCAGCTCTCTTCTCCTCAGCCAGCCGCATCGCTTCCCTTTCGGCCTCGATGCTTTCCCTGTAGGAAGGCTTCTGGTTATTCTTCTGAGAATCCTTCTGGGTCTGAGCCTGCTTCGGCGCCTGCTTCTGAACGGACTTTGGTTCTTTCTTTGCGGCTTCCTTCGCAGCCTCCTTCTCGGCGTTCTTCGGTTCCTTTTCCTTGCCCTTCATGCTCTTGACTTCATATTTGGACTCGGTCTTGAATTCCGTCTTGAATTCCTTGTAATTGTCCTTCTTCTCTTTCTTGACTTCCTTCTTCTGCTCGTCCTTTTTCTGATCCTTAAATTCGTTCCTGGGAGCGGGCTTTACATAATCCTTCGCAGGCTGCTGACGAGGAATATCCTTCGCCGCTTCCTTCGCGGGCCCAGGCGCCGGCTTCTCCGGCTTCTTCTCTTCTCTGCCCTGTACCACAGCGGCGTACAGATCGTCAAGATCTCCTTCGGTCTTCTTATACGCCTTGATCGTTACGCTTTTCCCCAGGCCGAATATTCCGGATTTCTGTTCTTCTATCGAATATTCCAGATTATCGCTGGATGTTCCCAGATCGATGGCCGCCTTCGTGATGGCCTCATCCAAAGTTTTCGCAGTAACTCTTGTTACATCCATAAATACCCTCCTGATAAAATGGTTCCTTCCCTAATGTTTCTCGTGCTTTTCGTTATATTTCTGCACCATATTGACCTTCGAGGCCAGACTTCCGGGCTTTGCGTTCTGATTATAATAGGCCGTGGAATCCTCCACAAGCTTCTTCGTCTTCGCGGCTTTCCTCTCCTGCTCGGCTTTCTCTTTCTCTTCCGCCTCCTGCATGGCCTTCATGGCCTGGGCGATGGTGGTAGGCTTGTTAGGAGGAAGTCCCTTCTTGGCGCGCTTCTTATTGGCCTTCTCCACATTCTTGCGGATCAGTTCATCCACGTCGATCTTCGACATATAAGCGTTCATATAGATCTGCTGCCCCATCTGGAACAAACTGCTGACCACCCAGTAGATACCGATCACCAGGGGAAGTGTGAAACAGAAGACCAGCGACATGATCGGCATGGTAATGTTTAGAGACTTCATCATGCTCGAACCGGGCGCGTCGTCTGCCTGCTGCGGCTGGCTGGCCGTCATCAGCTTCGAGCAGTACCACTGAGAAAGACCGGACAGGATCGGGATCAGGATCGCCATAATGCAGGCCAGGATCCCAAATTCCTGATTGCCGCCGAAAAAGCCGGTGATAACATTCATTGGCGTATAGGATACGTTGATCCCCAGGAAGTTCTGCATCCGATTAACGGCAACGATCGCATTCTCACCCGTCTTGATCACTGCATCATTGATCTGCGGAAACGCTCCCGCCAGCTCCGTCCACTGAGCTTTTGTCAGCTTATAGAGCAGATCGACTACCTTATCCGCATCGGTAAAATCCGCGTTCGCCATCGCCTGCTTCTGGGCAAGTCCCAGAAAGACCTCGTTCGTCGCGAAATTAGCAGGCAGCTTCTCCATGATCGTCTCGAAATATTCCCTCACCATGCCTACGTACGCGGGAATCTTATAGATTACCTGGTACAGACCGATCATGATGGGAAACTGAATCAGAAGGGGAAGGCAGCCGCCGGTCATGGAAGCTCCGTACTTCTCATAGACCGCTCTGGTCTCCACATTCATCTTCATCATCGAATCATTGTCATTCTTACCCTTATACTTTTTCTGAATTGCCTGGATCTCAGGCTGGATAACTGCCTGGATCTTACTGGACTTCTGCTGATTTAACGATAAGGGAAACAGAATCAGCTTCGTCACCAGTGTAAACAGAATGATGCTCAGACCGATATTCACGACCCCGAACAGGTTCGTGAATGCGAACAGGATCTCCATGATCCATCCAAGTACCTGAACAATCACTCCGAATGGCCCGCCTACCTTAGTCAGTACTAAAAAATCCAATCCATTACCTCCTCGTTTTACGGAACTGGGTCATAACCGCCTCTGCCCCACGGATGGCATCTGAGGATCCTCCGTATGGACAACCATAATCCTTTCACCACGCCGTACTTTTCCAGTGCTTCAATGGCGTATTGAGAGCACGTAGGCGTGTAAATACAGTGAAAATTGACCTTAAGGGGAGATAAGAAGATCTGATAACCCCTGATGCAAAGAATCAAAAGCTTCTTTACCATACCAATCTCACTTCGGTTCCTTTCTGATGTTATGCAGTCCGCACAAGTGCATGTAGGCACTTTCCATTTTTTGATAATCCGAATCTTTTGCCGCAGGTCTTGCGACAACGATGATGTCTAATCCAGAATCTGTCTCTAATCTGTGTAATCTGAATATCTCCCGGATCAATCTGGTGATCCGGTGTCTCACCACACTGTTCCCTACTTTTTTGCTGACGGAGATCCCGATCCTCGTGTCGGGATTCTCCGATCTCTTTACATACATCACCAGCAATCGGTTCGCATAAGAAGTTCCGCTTTTGTAAATCTTCTGAAATTCGCTGTTTTTCCTGATGGAAGGGAACCTCTTCATGAAACCTCCGTAACTTTCATCTTAAAATAAACAAGGCCACAATTCCTTGCGGCCTGTCATTTACATGAGAATGCGAGAGAAGCCGCCGGCAGCGGATTCTCCGCATAAGCAATTAAACGGTTAATCTGGCTCTTCCCTTTGCTCTTCTCGCAGCTAAAACTTTTCTTCCGCCCGGAGTACTCATTCTGGCCCTGAAACCGTGAACTTTTGCTCTCTGTCTCTTCTTAGGCTGAAATGTCATCTTCATCGCGCTGAACACCTCCTCTTCCAGACCTTTTCTAAATTAAACATCGCTACAATTATATAGAAGGAAACGTTGGAAGTCAAGCAAAATCTTGTAAAAATGGGAACGGTTATTTTACGAAAAATTACCGTTCCCACAACTTGTATTGATTGTATTTTTTTCAACTAGATATAGATTCAGGCTTTATGGCCTCTGACCTGTCTGCGTCCGTAATCCGGAATTCTCGACATCGCGTAGAGAAGAGCCGAACCGATCACGGCCACCAGGATCATCGCTGCGATGGCTTCGGGAATACCGGACGAGGTAACGGTCACCATGATCAGGCTGAAAACCTCCTTCGCGCCGATCACGTTCCTGGCCGTCGCGTATTCATTTCTTAAAAGGAAGAAGATGCTTCCCATAACCGTGACGGTATTCGTCATGGATCCGACAAATCCGGTCACCGCGAGAGCGGCGTATCGATTCAGACGGAGTTTTTTCAACAATATCCACAACCAGCCGGATACGACGCCGATTATCACACGGCATCCAACAGATATCCACACTGCTTTCACAGCTCCCGCGATCCCTGTCGTACTCATAAACGGAGAAAAGGCGAAGGACAGAAGACTCGGAGCCATGGTATTGGAAATCATGGAACATACCCCGAACACTCCGCCCAGGATCGCTCCGGCCAGCGGGCCGAGCATGACGGCTCCGATGATCACCGGAATGTGTACAGTTGTCGCCTTAATAATAGGAAGCTGGATCATTCCCAGGGGCGTATTCGCCAACAGGATCACGATCGCTGCCATAAGTGCGACACTGGTCAGCCAACGGGTGTCTTTCTTTGAAATATTCATTTTTTTCCTCCTGCTACTGTTCTTTTTAAAAAGATACAATGCAATACATCTGCATTATATAGAACATCTTTTTCCACGTCAATAGTATTCACAAGAAACTTTATCAACTTATCCACATGATGTGGATAAGTTGTGGAAACATGTTCATTCTTTAATCTTTAGTTGATTTTCCATTGCAAAAATGAAGTCTTTATTATAAAATAGATGGAAGAGTGGATTTATGCGCCTGCATGACAGGATTTTACGATAGGTTAGGAGAAAGATATGCTTGAACAACTGAAAAACCAGTGGGAGGAGATCCTGCTTCATCTGCGGGAAGAATACGACGTATCGGAACCGTCCTATGATACATGGCTTCTTCCCCTGAAGCCTTATGCTGTCGATAATAACATAGTAAAGATCCTTGTACCGGATTCCAGTCCCCATTATGTGTCGATCATTAAGAAACGGTATGAGAAACAGCTTCAGGTGTCCATCGCAGAGGTCACCGGTTTTTCGTGTACCATCGAACTGATCACAGACGCGGATATCGCGTCTCCGGATCGGCAGCGCAGCGGCGGAAAGCACCTGATCCAGGCTCCTTTTGCCGACGTGAATCAGTCCCTCATCCAGGAAGCCAACCTTAATCCACGCTATACCTTCGAAACCTTTGTCGTAGGCCCGAACAACAATCTGGCACATGCGGCTTCTCTTGCCGTGGCCGAATCTCCGGGCGAGATGTACAATCCTCTGTTCATCTACGGAGGCGTAGGTCTTGGGAAGACGCACCTGATGCACTCCATCGCCCACTTTATATTAAGGAACAATCCGGGCGCAAGGATCCTCTACGTGACGTCCGAGAAGTTTACCAACGAGCTGATCGACGCCATCCGTAATAAGAACAACATCACCACAACCGAATTCAGGGAGAAATACAGGAATATCGACGTGCTGCTCATCGACGATATCCAGTTTATTATAGGAAAGGAGAGCACCCAGGAGGAGTTCTTCCATACCTTTAATACACTGTACGAATCGAAAAAGCAGATCATCATATCCTCCGACAAGCCGCCGAAGGATTTCGTTACGCTGGAAGAAAGGCTGCGTTCCCGCTTTGAATGGGGCCTTACCGTCGACATCCAGCCCCCCAACTATGAGACGCGTATGGCGATCCTCCGCAAGAAGGAGGATATCGAAGGCTATAATATCGATAACGAAGTCATCAAATATATCGCGACCAACATCAAATCGAATATCCGCGAGCTAGAAGGCGCCCTGACGAAGATCGTAGCGCTCTCCAAGCTTGAGAAGAACAAGGAGATCGACATCGCCCTGGCGGAAGAAGCGTTAAAGGATATCATTTCGCCGGGATCGGAACGAAAGATCACCTCGGAGCTGATCATCCAGGTGGTGGCGGATCATTTCGGGATCACAACTCTGGATATCTCTTCCCAGAAGAGGAATAAGGAGATCGCCTATCCGAGACAGATCGCCATGTATCTGTGCCAGGATATGACCGGGGATTCTCTCCAGGTGATCGGGCAGTACCTGGGCGGACGCGACCATACCACGATCATTCACGGCAGGGACAAGATCGCCAAGGAGATCCGTACCGACGCGTCCCTGGCCAATACCATCGACGTGATCAAAAAGAAGATTCGTCCACAATAATCTGTGGAATATCAGGGATTTTATGTGGATAAATCTGACAGGAGTAAGGTTCCTTTTTCGCTCTGTGGACGGTTCTGGATGATTTCCATGATCCAGAGAGGCTTGTCCACAGGGTTTCAGATCCGGTTTCATACGGATTATGAAGGAATCCGGCAATTTTAAACTTGTCCACAGCCCCTACTAAGGTTTCTTCTAAAAGGTACTTCATTATCTATTTATATATTACGATCAACCAGGAAAGGAAGTTATCAACAGTCATGAAGCTCACATTTCAGAAAGACGATCTTCAGAATGCCATCAATATCGTATTAAAGGCAGTCGCGTCCAAGACGACCATGTCGATCCTGGAGTGCATCCTGATCACCGCTGAGGACCAGCAGATCAAGCTGACGGCAAACGATATGGAGCTGGGCATTGAGACGAAGGTTGAGGGGACCATCGTAAGCGGGGGAAAGATCGCCCTGGATGCCAAGCTGTTTTCGGAGATCGTACGGAAGTTCTCCGGCGGCGATTCTCCGATCACCATCGAATCCGACGAGAGTTTTAATACCGTGATCTCCTGCGACAATTCCGTATTTCATATCCAGGGGCGCGACGGTGAGGAATTCTCGTACCTTCCCTTTATTGAGAAGGATCACTATATCTGCCTGTCCCAGTTCAGCTTAAGGGAGGTCATCGGCCAGACGATCTTCTCCATATCGCCGAACGACAGCAATAAGATGATGACCGGCGAGCTGTTCCAGGTCCACGCAGATCTTCTGAAGGTGGTTTCTCTGGACGGACACCGCATGTCGATCCGCAATGTTGCATTAAAAGATACCTACGATGATATAAAAGTCATCGTTCCCGGCAAGACTCTCAGTGAGATCAGCAAGATCCTGAGCGGGGATAATGAGAAAGAAGTGCTGATCTATTTCAGCAAGAACCATATTCTGTTTGAGTTTGACGATACGGTCGTGGTCTCCAGGATCATTGAAGGCGAGTATTTCAGGATCGAGCAGATGCTTTCCAGCGATTATGCGACGAAGGTCACCATCAACCGCAGGGAATTTCTGGACTGCATCGACCGGGCGAGCATCCTGATCCGCGAGAACGACAAGAAGCCGATCATTCTGAATATTCTGGACAATGTGATGCAGCTGAAGATGAATTCCAGCTTCGGAACCATGAACGCGGAGGTTCTGATCCGCAAGACGGGGAAGGATCTGATGATCGGGTTCAATCCGAAGTTTCTGCTGGATGCTCTGCGGATCATTGACGACGAGGAAGTGGATCTGTATATGATGAATCCGAAGTCGCCGTGCTTTATCAAGGACGAGAATGAGAATTACATCTATCTGATCCTTCCGGTGAACTTTAACGCGGCGACCGTCTGAGGCCGCCTGTGAGGATCCGGAATTTAGACAGAGGGATCCTGTATTCTGCTATGAAGGAAAAGGGAGAATGCATCATGGAGATCGTGAAGATTCGCGATGAGTATATCAAGCTCGGCCAGGCTCTGAAGCTGGCCGGTCTATCTGAAAGCGGCGTGGACGCCAAGTACGCGATCCAGGACGGCCTGGTGAAGGTCAACGGACAGACGGAGTACCAGCGGGGCAGAAAGCTGCATCACGGAGATCAGGTAGAGTACGACGGGCAGACCATCCGGATCGAGGCATGACCTGCCATGATGATCGAATCCATTGAATTAGAGAATTACCGTAATTACAGCCGTTTACATATGGATTTCAGTCCCGGAACGAATATTCTCTACGGAGACAACGCGCAGGGGAAGACGAATATCCTGGAAGCCGTATATGTATGCTGTACCGCCCGGTCCCACCGCGGAAGCAGGGACCGGGAGATCATCCGGTTTGGCGAGGAAGAATCCCATATCAAGCTGAAGGTAAGGAAGAAAGACGTTCCTTACCGGATCGATATGCATCTGAAGAAGAATAAGACAAAGGGCGTCGCGATCAACGGCGTTCCGATCCGGAAGGCCAGCGAACTGTTTGGCGTTATCAATGTAGTATTCTTTTCACCTGAGGATCTGAATATTATCAAAAATGGTCCCGCCGAGCGGCGCAGATTCATGGATATGGAGCTGTGCCAGCTGAATAAGCTGTATGTCCATGCCCTGATCCAGTATAACAAGGTTATCGTTCAGAGGAACAGGCTCTTGAAGGAACTGTCTTTTCATCCGGATTATGAGAGCACGCTGGACGCATGGGATATGCAGCTGGTTCAGTATGGAAGCAGGGTCATTGAATACCGCCGGGAATTTGTAGGGAAGCTGAACGGGATCATTACCGGGATCCACCGGACGCTCTCCGGAGGGAAGGAAGAGCTTACGGTTCTCTATGAACCGAATACGGAGATCCGGGATCTGGAGGCGGCGGTCAGAAAGAGCCGCGACACAGATATTAAATTGAAAACGACCACGGTCGGACCCCACAGGGACGACTTAAGCTTTATTGTAAATGAGATCGATATCCGCAGGTTCGGTTCCCAGGGCCAGCAGAGGACGGCGGCGCTGTCGCTGAAGCTGGCGGAGATCGAGCTTGTGAAATATATTGTAAAGGATTATCCGGTGCTGCTTCTGGACGACGTTCTGTCGGAGCTTGACGGGAACCGGCAGGAGCATCTTCTGGAGGGCATCGATCAGATTCAGACGCTGATCACCTGTACGGGACTTGAGGATTTCTTGAGCCGCCGCTTTCGGATCGACAGAATATATCGGATTGTAGAAGGCACAGTTGCCAGCGAAGATGAATAGGAGGCTTATTTGAATGAGTGCTGAATACGGAGCTGACCAGATACAGATTCTGGAGGGGCTGGAGGCCGTCAGGAAGAGGCCCGGTATGTATATCGGAAGTACGTCCGCCAGAGGTCTTCACCATCTGGTCTATGAAATTGTGGATAACTCGGTCGATGAAGCGCTGGCCGGTTACTGTACCGAGATCGACGTGCAGATCAACAGCGATAATTCCATCACGGTGATCGACAATGGCCGCGGCATTCCCGTAGGGATTCAGAAGAAGGCCGGCCTTCCTGCCGTAGAGGTTGTATTTACGGTGCTCCACGCAGGCGGCAAGTTCGGCGGCGGGGGATATAAGGTGTCCGGAGGTCTTCACGGTGTGGGCGCTTCCGTTGTGAACGCTCTCTCCGAGTGGCTGGAGGTAACGATCTATACGGAGGGAAAGGTTTACCATCAGCGCTATGAACGCGGAAAAGTAGTCTCCGAGCTGGAGATCATCGGGGAATGTCCCGCAGAAAAGCATGGAACGAAGGTCGTGTTCATGCCGGATAAGGAGATTTTTGAAGAAACGGTCTATGATTATGAGACGCTGCGGATTCGTCTGCAGGAGACGGCGTTTCTGACGAAGGCCCTGAAGATCATTCTCAGGGACGACCGTGAAGAAAAGATCGAGAAGACCTTCCATTATGAGGGAGGCATCCAGGAATTTGTCACCTATCTGAATAAAGGCAAGGCTCCTTTGTATGAAAATGTGATCTACTGCGAAGGTACCAGAGAAAACGTCTATGTGGAAGTGGCCATGCAGCACAACGACGCATATACGGAGAATATTTATACCTTTGTCAACAACATCAATACGCCGGAGGGCGGCACGCATCTGACGGGATTCAGAAACGCTCTGACCAAGACGTTCAATGATTACGCGAAGAAAAACAAGCTGTTGAAGGACAGCGATCCGGCCCTCAGCGGAGAAGATATCCGGGAAGGTCTGACAGCAATCATCAGTGTGAAGATCGAAGAGCCTCAGTTTGAAGGACAGACCAAGCAGAAGCTGGGCAACAGCGAAGCAAGGGTTGCCGTGGATTCCGTCGTCAGCGAACAGCTTACTTATTTTCTTGAGCAGAATCCGGCGGTGGCCAAGGCCATGTGCGAGAAGTCGATCCTGGCCCAGAGAGCCAGGGCCGCGGCCAGGAAAGCCAGGGAGCTGACCCGCAGGAAGACGGCTCTGGAAGGCATGGCTCTTCCCGGGAAGCTGGCCGACTGTTCGAATAAGGATCCGGAGAAATGCGAGATCTATATCGTTGAGGGAGATTCCGCCGGCGGTTCCGCCAAGACGGCCCGCGTGAGGGACACGCAGGCGATCCTTCCGCTGCGCGGCAAGATCCTGAACGTAGAGAAGGCGCGCCTTGACAAGATCTACGCCAACGCCGAGATCAAGGCCATGATCACCGCGTTCGGTACCGGTATCCACGAGGATTTCGATATTTCGAAGCTTCGTTACCATAAGATCATCATTATGACCGATGCGGATGTGGACGGCGCCCATATCAGCACCCTGCTTCTGACGTTTTTGTACCGGTTCATGCCGGAGCTGATCAAACAGGGCCATGTCTATCTGGCGCAGCCGCCTCTGTATAAGATCGAGAAGAACAAGAGGATCTGGTACGCCTATAACGACGCGGAGCTGAATCAGATCCTGTCCGATATCGGCCGCGACAATAGCAATAAGATCCAGCGGTACAAGGGTCTGGGAGAGATGGATCCGGAACAGCTGTGGGAGACCACGATGGATCCGGAGAGAAGGATCCTTCTGCGGGTCAACATGGATGAAGACGTTACCTCCGAGCTCGATCTGACCTTCACGATCCTTATGGGAGATCAGGTAGAACCGCGCAGGGAATTTATTGAGCTGAATGCGAGAAAGGTGCAGAATCTGGATATCTAACAGGAGGGCGTTATGGAGCCGAATGTATTTGACAAAATACAGGACATAGACTTAAAAGAAACCATGGAGAAATCCTACATCGACTACGCCATGAGCGTGATCGCTTCCAGGGCTCTGCCGGATGTCAGGGACGGCCTAAAGCCGGTACAGAGACGCGTGCTCTACTCCATGATCGAGCTGAACAACGGTCCGGACAAGCCGCACAGGAAATGCGCCCGTATCGTCGGCGATACCATGGGTAAATATCATCCGCACGGCGACAGCTCCATTTACGGAGCTTTGGTCAATATGGCCCAGGAATGGTCGACCCGGTATCCTCTGGTGGACGGTCACGGCAACTTCGGTTCCATCGACGGCGACGGCGCGGCCGCCATGCGGTATACGGAGGCGCGTCTCAGCCGGATTTCCATGGAGATGCTGGCTGATATCAATAAAGACACCGTGGATTTCGTACCTAATTTCGACGATACGGAGAAGGAGCCGTCGATCCTTCCTTCCAGGTATCCGAATCTTCTGTGCAACGGCACGTCCGGTATCGCCGTCGGTATGGCGACCAACATTCCTCCCCATAACCTGCGGGAGGTGATCGGCGCCGTGGTGAAGATCATTGACAATGAGGTACAGGAGAACCGGGAGACGACCATCGAAGAGGTCATGGATATCGTGAAAGGTCCTGATTTCCCGACGGGAGCCACGATCCTCGGCAAATCCGGGATCGAAGAGGCTTACCGTACCGGCCGCGGCAAGATCCGCGTCCGCTGTGTCTCCGATATCGAGACGATGGCCAACGGGAAGAGCCGAATCGTCGTCACCGAGATACCTTATCTGGTCAATAAGGCCCGTCTGATCGAGAAGATCGCGGAGCTGGTGAAGGAAAAGAGAGTCGACGGCATCACGGATCTGCGGGATGAGTCGGACCGGAGCGGAATGAGGATCGTCATCGAGCTGCGCCGGGACGTGAACGCCAACGTGGTCATGAACCAGCTTCTGAAGCATACGCAGCTGCAGGATTCCTTCGGCGTGATCATGCTGGCCCTGGTGGATAACCAGCCTAAGGTGCTGAATCTTCTTCAGATGCTCAATTATTATCTGGATCATCAGAAGGAGGTTGTGACCCGGCGCACGAAATATGATCTGAATAAGGCGGAGGAGCGCGCCCATATCTTAGAGGGACTGCTGATCGCCCTGGATAATATCGACGAGGTCATAAAAATCGTCCGCGGTTCCCAGACGGTTCAGATCGCCAAGCAGCAGCTGATGGATCAGTTCGGATTAAGCGACGCCCAGGCCCAGGCGATCGTGGACATGCGTCTGCGAACACTGACCGGTCTGGAACGGGAGAAGCTGGAAGCCGAATATCAGGAGCTCGAATCGAAGATCGCTGAACTGAAAGCGATCCTTGCGGACGAGAAGGTTCTTCTTGGCGTGATCCGGACGGAGATCCAGACCATCGCCGATAAGTACGGCGACGACCGCCGCACCGGAATCGGATTTGATGATTTCGATATGACGGCCGAGGATCTGATCCCCAACGACGAAACCGTGGTCACCATGACTCATTTCGGTTATATCAAGAGAATGCCCAAGGATACGTTCCACAGCCAGAACCGCGGCGGCAAGGGCATCAAGGGGATCCAGACCATCGAAGAGGATTACGTGGAGGATCTGATCCTTACGAAGAATCATAATTATATCATGTTCTTTACGAATACCGGCCGGGTCTACCGTCTGAAAGCATACGCGATCCCGGAAGCCGGCCGCACGGCCAGAGGCACGGCCATCGTGAATCTGCTTCAGCTGATGCCGGGCGAGACAGTCTCCGCCATTGTCTCCATGAAGGACTACGGCGAGGACGATTATCTGTTTATGGCTACGAAGAGAGGCATGGTGAAGAAAACGCCTCTTAAGGAATACGCCAATGTCCGCAAGACCGGGCTTCAGGCCATCGTCCTGCGGGAGGACGACGAACTGATCGAGGTAAAGGTTACGGACAATACGAAGGATATCTTCATGATCTCGAAGAAGGGCCAGTGCATCCGGTTCCATGAGACGGACGCCCGCGTCACGGGCCGCGTTTCCATGGGCGTAGTCGGAATGCGCTTAAATCCAGGCGACGAAGTGATCGGAATGCAGATGGACAGCCAGGGAGAGACGCTTCTGACCGTATCCGAGAAGGGAATGGGCAAGCGGACCGCGACCGGCGAGTTTACGGCCCAGTACCGCGGAGGCAAGGGAATCCGCTGCTATAAGATCACGGAGAAGACCGGAGATCTGGTAGGCGCGAAGCTGGTGAAGGACGATCATGACATCATGATGATCACCAATGAAGGAATCATTATCCGCATCGGAATCGACGACATTTCCGTGATCGGCAGGGATACCTCCGGCGTGAAGCTGATGAACATCGAAAAGGAATCGGATACCAGGATCGTCAGCATAGCGAAGGTGCGGGACGATGAGGAGAAGGGTCCGGATCCGGATGAAGAGACGGATCTGCTGGATGAGGAATTCGAAGACGAGGAAGAGTAACCGGAATCTGAATAATAGCCGCCAGAGGGCGGCTATTTTCAGAAGAACTGCCGCCGGTTTAAGGAATGGCGGCCGAAAGCCGCAGAGATACGGAGGAATACGGATTGAGAACGATACAGACAGAAGAGATCACGGAAAGCATCAGGGAGATGTGCATTGAGGCGAATCATTTCCTTTCTCCCGATATGTGCCGCGTTTTTGAAAAAGCGGTATCGGAGGAGCAGTCGCCTCTGGGACGCCGGATCCTGGGCCAGCTGAAGGAGAATCTTCAGATCGCAGGCGACGACAAAATTCCCATCTGTCAGGATACGGGAATGGCAGTCGTATTCATGAGGATCGGTCAGGATGTACATATCGAAGGCGGTTCCCTGCGGGAAGCGGTGGACGAAGGCGTGCGCCGGGGCTATGAAGAAGGGTATCTTCGCAAATCCGTGGTCGGGGATCCGATCGAACGGGTGAATACGAAGGACAATACGCCGGCCGTTCTCCATACGGAGATCGTGGACGGAGAGCGGATCGAGATCACGGTGGCTCCCAAGGGCTTCGGCAGCGAGAATATGAGCCGGATCTTCATGTTAAAGCCGGCGGATGGCATCGAGGGCGTGAAGGAAGCAATCCTGACGGCCGTCAGGGACGCGGGACCCAACGCCTGTCCGCCGATGGTGGTCGGCGTGGGAATCGGAGGCACATTTGAAAAATGTGCGCTGATGGCGAAGCATGCGCTGACCCGCGATCTAAATGAAGAATCGCCGGTTCCTTATGTTCAGGATCTGGAAAAAGAGATGCTTCAGAAGATCAACCGTCTCGGAATCGGACCCGGAGGTCTGGGCGGAACCGTAACGGCTCTCGCGGTGAATATCGAGACGTATCCGACGCACATTGCGGGGCTTCCGGTAGCGGTGAATATCTGTTGCCATGTGAATCGTCACGCAAGAAGAGTCCTGTAAGGAGGAAATGATCATGACTGAGAAACGAGTATCCGTCCCGGCCGGACGAAGCGAGATGTCCGCTTTGAAAGCGGGCGATTACGTCCTTCTGACCGGAACGATCTATACTGCCAGGGACGCCGCGCACAAGAGAATGCAGGAAGCGATGGACGCCGGAGAGAAGCTTCCCTTTGATATCCGGGATCAGGTGATCTACTATATGGGTCCGTCTCCCGCCAGAGAAGGGCGTCCCATCGGTTCTGCCGGACCGACCACGGCCAGCCGCATGGATAAATACACGCCGGCGCTTCTGGACATGGGGCTGGGCGCCATGATCGGCAAAGGAAAGAGAAGTCAGGCCGTGAAGGAGGCCATTGTACGAAACGGCTCCGTCTATTTCGCGGCAGTCGGCGGCGCGGGCGCGATCCTTTCCAAACGGATCCTCTCCAACGAGGTGATCGCATACGACGATCTGGGAACGGAAGCCATACGGAAGCTTACGGTACAGGATTTCCCGGTGATCGTGGTGATCGACAGCCAGGGAAACGATCTGTATGAGACCGCAGTAAAGGAATACAAAACGATATGAACAGAATCATACTTATGGTGATCATGGACCTTCTGATGGTTCCGTACTGGTTCACCGGACTTGTCCGGCGTGCGAAATATAAGGATCGCTATCCGCTTCAGGAGGGCTATGATTTCATCCGCAAAATCGTAACAACGGTCAACCGCAGGGGCCGGGTGAAGCTGACCATAACCGGCGTGGAGAAGCTTCCGCAAAAGGACGGCTTCATCATGTTCCCGAACCATCAGGGAATGTTCGACGTGCTGGCGATCATCGAAGCCTGCCCGCGTCCGCTGAGCGTGATCGTGAAAAAGGAAGTCCAGAACTGGATCCTGGTCAAGCAGGTCGTGCAGATCGTAAACGGCATGTATATGGACCGGTCGGATATACGCGCTTCCCTGCAGATCATCAATGAAATGAGCGAGCGGGCGAAGAACGGACAGAATTTCATTATCTTCCCCGAAGGAACCCGCAGCCGTGATGAAAATCAGCTTCTGGAATTCAAGGCCGGCAGCTTTAAGAGCGCGGTAAACGCCGGCTGTCCGATCGTGCCGGTGGCCCTGATCGACAGCTTCAAGCCCTTCGACCTGCCGTCCATACGCCCGGTTCAGGTCCAGGTCCACATCCTGGATCCCATCTATCCGGATCAATATGTTGGGCTTAAAACAAGAGATATCGCACATCTTGTACAGCAGAAAATCCAGGATGAAATAAACAGGAATCTGGCGAAAAATAAAGAGAAAATGGGTGTCAAGCGAAAATGAAAATGTCCCGAAAATTTTTAAACATTAGCCCTGACTGCTCAGGGCTTTTGTTTGTTCCA